>DATGJU010000610.1:0-6015 GCA_035295045.1 Chthonomonadaceae bacterium | reverse complement strand
TATTTCCGAGGCTCGTCGTAACCGTCTGTCCGGCGTTCGCGCCGATCTGGAACTGCACCGCGCCGGACGTGACGCTGAGCGCGCCGTCGTTGACGACCGAGGTGCTGTTTCCGGCTTCCGTCAGCAGGATCGAGTTACCGTACGTATCGGTAGCGCGCAGGCCGCTGTCCGATGCCGACCGGCCGCCGACGAACGTGGACGAGGTCGTCTGGACCACTCCGTTCACGAGCGTCTGCGCCTGGACGGTAAGCGTGGCGTTGAGGCCGGTCGCGGAAACGCTTGTCGAGCCGCCGGTGAGGATCAGATTCGCGCTTTCCGACTCGTTGATCTTGTAGTTGCCGCCGTAGCTCTGCTGCGACAGGACGACCGAGCCGGAGCCGTTGCCGAATGTGAAGTCCGCGGAGACGCCGGTGGTAGCCGAGAGTCCGTTGATCTTATTGATTAGCGTCTGGACCGTGTCCGAGCCGCTTACCGTGATCGACTGGCCGTTGAGCACGACGCTGCCGCCGGAGCCGATCGTCGTTCCGTTGACCGTGGAGATGCTGGCGTTGATGCTGGCGTAGGTCGCGGTGCCGACCGCGCTTGCTCGGGTTGCCGCATTGTTGACGGTGATGGTGACGGGTCCGCTCTGCGTGGAGACGCCGCCGAACGTGCCGCCGATGAAGGCGCCCGCAACGTCCTTGGTGTCTACGACGGAAGCGGTGATGCCGGAGGTCCCGTCCAGGAGATTCTTGTTGCCGAACTGCGTCTGCTCCGCGATGCGCTCGATCGACTGGATCGCAGAGGAGATCTGGGTCTGGTCGGCCTGGGTGGCGACCTCGTCATTGACGCCGGTGTTGGCGGCGTGAACCGCCAGGGTGCGAACATTGCGCAGCAGGTCGCTCACGCTGCTCAGGGCGCCTTCCGCGGTCTTGATGACGTTGCTGGCCTCCTGGCTGTTGGTGATCGCCTGGTTCAGGCCGTCGACCTGGGCGCGCAGCCCTTCGGAGATGATAAGCCCGGACGGGTCGTCGGCGGCTGTATTGATCCGCAGGCCGCTGGAGAGCTTTTCGATGCTGCTGCTTACCGCGCTGTTAACGTTCTGAAGGCTTCGGAGCGCGCCGAGTGCGGTAACGTTCGTGTTGATCTGCAATCCCATTTGCGTTTGTCTCCTCCGTGAATTGCCCGTCTTCGATCGCAGTCACCGGCGTCGCTGCCGCCGTGGGTCTCTCCGCGGCATGGCTCGATTTCGGATCGCGTCGTCGAAAGTCGCCGGCATCCTACCGGCACGGGCGTCTAATGGGTGGACAGCTCCCCTCGCGCTGTCCGCGTGGACGACGTTTTCTTGGCGGGTTGTTCGCCTCGGCACATCTCCACGATTGTTGTCGGTTCCTTACCCCGTAATATTTAGGGTTTTTCTCCGCTAGCTTGCCAAAGCAATCGCCTCGACGAGCTCGAGGTTGTTCTTTGCAAGGTGGTGCGTGGGGCAGCGCGAGAGCTCGTGCTTGAAGCACAGCGCTGCCGCCTCGTAGTTCGACGACTGGACGTAGCAGTTGCCGAGCACGAACAGGCCCGAAGGCTGGTCCGGACAGACCTCGAGACCGGCGATGTAGGCGTTTGCGGCATCGTTGTACTGCCGCAGCCGGTAGAGCAGGTCGCCGGCGTTGAAGTAGGCGTTGCCGTAGCCAGGATCTAGCCGGATTGCCTCCGCGTAGTACTGGAGCGCGTCGTTTTCCGCGCCCGACGAGGCCAGCACGCGCCCCAGGTTGACGCAAATCTCGGCGGAGTTCGGCCGTATCGCGCGAAGCCGCTCATAGATCTCGCGTGCCCTGTCGTCCGCGCCGATTCGCTCGCAGCAGCGGGCGAGGCGGGAGTTCAGCTCGAAGCTCTCCGGCTCCGCTGCCAGGAGCAGCTCGAAGTGCGGTAGAGCGCCGGCGAAGTCATCCGAGGCATACAGCAGATCCGCGAGCTCGCGACGTGCCGCGGTGTGGCCGGGCTCGGACCTCAATATCGCGAAGAGCGCGTCCTTAGCCTCGCGGACACGGCGCAGCCGATGCAGCGACAGTGCGAGCAGATACCGCGCATCTGAGAATTCCGGCTGCTCCTCCAGGGCATTGCTGCACGCCCGGGTCGCCTCTTCGTACCGCTCCTGCCCCACGAGCGCCAGGGCGAGGCCGTACTGCGCCTTGTAGCCTCCCGTTCCGCTATCGCCGGTCTGGGCGAGGCGCGGCCGCATCCGACCGATCTTCAGGGCGTCGCGAAAGGCGCGCTCGGCCTCCTGGTAGCGCAGCAGGTGAAGCAGGCAGTGACCGCGAGCGAAGTCAACGCCCGATTCCTGGAGCCCGAGCGCGTCCGCCTCGGCGCACACGGCCAGCCCCTCCTCCAGCCGCCCAAGGTGCTGGAGCGCGGTCGCCAACTCGGTGAAGAGCGTGCCGGTGAACGCCTCCGTCGTGTCGGGCTGTTCGGACGAGCGTCGGAGGTATGTCACCGCGCTCTCCCAGTCGCCGAACGTAAAATAGGCGTTGCCCAGGTTGAACAGGTGGAAATGGCGCAAACTGGGATCCGGGCACTCCTCGACCTCGCGAGTCAGCATGCGAATGAACCTGGCGTGCTTGTTCCGCGCCTCCATGATCTCGGACGCGTAGCCGAAATGGTCGACGGTGAGCCCGGGCACGTAGGCGTATCGGTAGCCTAGCCCCTGCAAGGAGCGCATGTTCTGCTCGTGAATGCGGCCCTCGAACCGCACGCCAGGTACCAGTCGGAAGAGGCGGCAGGCGTGGTGGACCGCCATTTCCGTGCCCTCGCGACGGGTCGTGGACTGCAGCCAGTTTCGGAACTCCACCATGAAGCCGCCGATGTCCGGCGCCGCGGTCTCGACCGCCTCGCGGAACCGCTCTGCCGCCTCCGGGGCAATCTCCTCGTCGGCATCCAGCCAGAGCGCCCAATCGCCGGTCGCGTGTTCGAGCGAGACGTTGCGCGCCTCCGAAAAGTCGTCGGTCCAGGCATGCCGGACTACTTTCGCGCCATACTCCTCGGCGATCTGCGGGGTCGCGTCGGCCGAACCGGTATCCACGATCACGATCTCGTCGACCAGCCCGCGCGCGCTCTCCAGGCAGCCTCGCAGGAACCGCTCCTCGTCCTTGACGATCATTACGAGCGAAATCCTGGAATGGGGCGTCTGCGCCGCCTCCTCCAGCGCCGCATCTGCGCAGACGGACTGGGCCTGCACTGCGCATCCTCCGTTCAGAGCGGCATCGGCCGTTCGGTAGGCGGCCATAGCGGAACGGTATCGCTCGTCGCGCTTCAGCGCCTGCCTGCCCGCGCCGGGCGCGGATCGAAGAACTCTGCGCGCCGTCTGCAGCGCGGCATCGCGACACCGTTCAAGCGTCCTGCGTATACTCGGCACGTCCGGCGATGCGTCGAAGGCGGCCATCGCGTGCGGCATCGCATCGAGCGGCGCGCGCTCGTCGCCGTCCTCTAACAGCATATACGCCAGGTTGTGGTGGAAGTCGCGTGGTACCGGCGAACCCGCGATTCCACGCTGCAGCGCTTCCACGGCCGCGGCGCGATCGCCGGCGCGGAACTTCGCGACCGCCAACGCGTTCAGCGCGTCCCAATCGTCCGGCCGAACGGCAAGGCACGCCTCCAGCTCCGCGACGGCGCGTATCCAGTCCGCGGCCCGCGTGGCCGCGAGCGCCGACTGCTTCCGCTCCTCATAGCGCGCGTCCTCGGCATCGCCGGGCAGCTCCAGACCCTTAAGGGCCGACAGGCCGAAATTCGCGAGACCCATCGGCAGCGCGAAGCTTGTGAGCGTCGCGGCCGCCTCACCCGCTGCGAGCTCCGTCAGCCGGTCGGCGGCGCACCGCGCCGCGCATGCCCAGGTGTGCCGCTCCGCGATCCGCGCGGCGCCGGCCCTGCCTCGCTCCGCGGCCTCCGTGCGGTTATCGACGACGTGGCGCAGCAGGCGCTGCAGCTCCCCTGTGTCCGGCTCCAGCCACCAGGGCCGCGACACGGTAGGCATGCCGCTGATTTCGGTCTGGTCCAGGAAGCGCCGCGTGGATGGAATCAGGTAGCCGCACTCGGCGTCCACGAAGTCCGTCGCCGCGCCGCCGCCGGTCACGATCACCGGCGTGCCGCAGGCCATCGCCTCCGCGATAGGCAGTCCGAATCCCTCGCCTCGGTAGGGATGGACGAGACAGTCACAGGCGGCATAGAGCGACGCCATTTGGGCGTCGGTCAGCTCCTCGGTTATGTAGACGATCCGCGTGCCGCCCGGCTTGGCCTGGAGAGCACGTATCAGCAGACCGGCGCCCTGGTTCGCATAGAAGCTGTCCGTGCCGAAGTCCTTCACGATCAGGGTCACGGGGTCACCGGCGCGGAACGAACGGTCGAACGCATCCAGCAGCACGTCGATTCCCTTTCGTGGGATCGTGCCGCCCACGAAGAGGAACTTGTAGTCGTCCGGCCGGATCGCGCGCGTCTGCAGGCAGCGGCCGAAATCGAACTGGGCGATGCCAGGATTGTGGAGTGCGGTGTTCACGCCCAGCGGAACGACGCGCACCTTCTCGGCGGGCACGCCGCTATCGACATATACCTGGCGAATGTAGCGCGTGTAGGCCCAAACCTCGTCGACGCACCGGTCGATCTGGGCCACCCACTCGCGCGGAAGCGAGCCGAACTCCCACGGCTGGCACAGCACGAACCGGCCTGCCGCTGCCGTCTGGAAATCCGGCGGCCAGAGATGGCGCACCTCGACCCTGGGCTCCGATTCCGTCCCGGCTATAAGCGCCGCGAGCCGCGCCAGCCGCGCATCCGCGCCGGGATGAGAATCCCTGGCCCCGCGCTCGTCTATGCTCAGGTCGAAGGCGCCCGCGAACTCGGGGTCCTCGGCCAGCGCCAGACACATCTCGCGATTGACGAGCGCAAGGCTATGATTGGCAAACAGTGGACCGGTCCAGCGGACGCAGGCCTTCTTGGATGCGATACGCAAAGGCATTGGTTGCTCCCTTCAGGCGGCCAGGCACTCCGGTTCGGTGAGGCTGATGGACGGCAGCCTGTTCGCTTCGAACGCAGCCAGAAACTGCTCCGGCACGCGCGCCGGGTCCAGAATGTGCGTCGCGGCGTGGAACAGACGCCAGCGCTCATGGGGCGCGAAGCGATGGCTGACAACCGTGACGTTGGGAAACGAGTGCGGCGGAATCCGCAGGCGCGTGGTCAGGCAGTCCGCGACCTGCCGCAGAAGGCGGACGGCATCGTACCGCTCCGGGTCCGCCCATAGCATGAGCAGCGTGTCCCGCGGCTCGGCGCCGGCGAACCGCGCGACGATTTCGGTCCAGTCGGAGACCTCGTCCCAATTCGTGAACGCCAGCAGGCGGCGCTGGTCCGGGACTACGGCCGTTGCGTCGCTCAGGGCGCGCTCGGCCGGCGCGCGCAGCCGCTGCCTCTCGTGGCGCGAGTCGCCGTACACCGGACAGCCCGCGACGATGTCCCCCCACTCATCGGCCACCGCCAGCGCGTCGGCCGGTGCGCCGGCGTCCACCAGCGCGCAGACGAGCGCCTCCCGCGCGGCCGCCAGGAACGGATTGACTTCAAGCGCCGCACGGTACTCGGCGATCGCCCGGTCCAGGCAGCCCAGCGCGTTGTGCGCCATGCCGAGGCGATAGCGTGTGTCGGCGAGGTACGGCATGATCGCCGCCGCGCCGGAGGCGTGCCCCGCAGCCTCATTGAACCGCTCGGATGCAAAGGCGACGTCGGACAGCAACTCGAGCGCCTGCCAGCGAAGCAGCGCGGCCATGTCGCGACACCACCCCTCCGAGCCGTGAACGTGAGCTATCTCGATGCGTTCGTACTCGACGCCGAAGGCGCC
Organism: Chthonomonadaceae bacterium; assembly: GCA_035295045.1. Lineage (GTDB taxonomy): Bacteria > Armatimonadota > Chthonomonadetes > Chthonomonadales > Chthonomonadaceae > DATGJU01. The sequence continues at coordinate 170 of DATGJU010000610.1, read as the reverse complement.
GTAGCGGCCGGGCACATAGTGAGCGCCGCGAAGGAGCGTGTCGGCGCCGGGCTGGACAAGCAGGTCGAGAGCCCGGCGCAGGTGCGGTTCAGCCTCCGCTGGCCGGCCGCTCTGCGCGACATGCATCGCCAGATTGATTCTGCTGGACGCGCACTCCGGCCGATGCTTCA
>DATGJU010000609.1:0-7242 GCA_035295045.1 Chthonomonadaceae bacterium | reverse complement strand
AGCGGATGAGCGAGCGGCTCGCCGCACGCGAGAACACCCTGGCGCGTGCGAGAGCCTTCCTGAAGACCTGCCTGGAAAACCCCGTGCGTCCTGCCTCCGAGATGGACGCGGGAGCGGCGATCGCCTTGATGCGTGAAGAGCGCGGAAATGAGCTGTCATGATGGAACGGTGCGTCGATGCCGATATAATCAAACGGTGGCCATCAAATGGGTAATTGCTACGGAGAGCGAACGCGAGAAGGCGTTGGCGCTGCTGCACGATAGCATCGCCGCCGGGATCACGCTGATCGCACCGTCCCTATTTCCGGTCGAAGTGCACAGCATAATCCGCAAACGCGTCCATAATGGCTCCTTGACACACGACGAAGGCGTTCAAGCCTATACTCAACTCGATGCTGTACCGGTACAGATCATGGATCCTCGAGGCCTGCGTCAACGGGCACGCGAAATCGCGGAGCGGTTCAATCAGCGCCTCGTCTATGACTCCCTCTATGCTGCGCTTGCAGACCTACGTCAATGCGAACTCTGGACGGCTGATACACGATTTCAGCGTGCTGTGAAGGAAGACCTTCCGTACGTGCGGCACATCGCTGACTACACCTAATGCAGGCTTCCCAGGCTTTATAAGCTATTCACGTGATCGGGCCTTCTGCTAACGGCAGTGGAACATGGCCCGCGTGTCTGGGAGGAGCCCGAAGTTCGATTATGCCGCGGACCCACACGCCCGGAGAATGGGTAGAGTGTGCAGGGTTTGCCGGGCGGCACGTCGAACGAACGGTCAGTCTTTCGCCTCAAGGAGCCGCCCCCATGCTCGCGCACGTGCACGCCAGCGCCGTACTCGGCATCGACGCCTACACGGTGCACGTAGAGGTGGACGTGAGCAACGGCCTGCCGATGATGTCCGTCGTCGGACTGCCGGACGCGGCGGTGAACGAGAGCCGCGAGCGCGTGCGGGCCGCCATCAAGAACTCCGGCTACCTCTTCCCCTACGACAAGCGCGTCACCGTCAATCTTGCTCCGGCGGACATCCGCAAGGCCGGGCCGAGCTTCGACCTGCCGATCGCGGTCGGCATCCTCGTTGCCACGGGCCAGGTCGCCGGCGAGCACCTCGACGGCGCGATCATCACCGGCGAGCTCTCGCTGGACGGCAGCGTGCGGCCGATCAACGGAGCGCTCCCGATCGCCATCGGCGCCCGGGCCCACGGCGTCCGGCGGCTCTTCCTGCCAGCCGCCAACGGGCGCGAGGCCGCGATCGTCGCCGACGTGGACGTGCTTCCCGTCGCGACACTTGCCGAGATCGTGCGCGCGCTGGCCATGCCGGAGACGCTCCCTCCCCTGCCCCACGACCTTTCCGCCCTGGAGGCGCGCGAGGCGCGGATGCTGCACGACTTCGCCGACGTGAAGGGCCACTCGGCGGTCAAGCGCGCATTGGAGGTGGCGGCAGCCGGCGGCCACAACGTGCTGCTGCTCGGCCCTCCGGGATCCGGCAAGACGATGATGGCGCGGCGGCTGCCCTCCATCCTGCCGCCGATGTCCGTGGACGAGGCGCTGGAGGCGACGAAGCTCTACTCCGTCGCCGGGATGCTCACGGCCGAAACCGCGCTCATCAACACGCGCCCCTTCCGCTCCCCGCACCACACCGTCTCGACGGCCGCGCTGGTCGGCGGCGGATCGACGCCCCGGCCGGGTGAGGTGAGCCTGGCGCACCACGGCGTGCTGTTCCTAGACGAGCTGCCGGAGTTCTCCCGCGACGCCCTGGAGGTGCTGCGCCAGCCCCTGGAAGACGGAGTCGTCCACGTCTCCCGGGTCTCCGCCTCCTATACCTTCCCCGCCGAGTTCTGCCTGATCGCCGCCATGAACCCCTGCCCCTGCGGCTACTATGGCGACCTGTTCCGCCAGTGCACCTGCTCCTCCACGGCAGTCGGCAAGTACCAGAAGCGGATCTCCGGTCCGCTGCTCGATCGGATCGACCTGCATATCGAGGTGCCGCGCCTCTCGGAGGAGGAGCTGCTGCAGGCCCGGCCGGGCGAGCCGTCGGCGGCGATCCGCGAGCGGGTCTGCCACGCCCGCGCGGCGCAGGCCGAACGCTTCGCGACGCCGGTACCGGCGATCGATCCCGCCGGCGCGGATGAGCCGGGAGCGCCCGCCTTGGGGCGCGCCGGCCGCCTCTTCTGCAACGCGCAGATGGGGCCGAAGGAGATACGCGCCTACTGCACGCCCTCCGATCCGGTTAAGGCGCTGCTGCGCGCGGCCATCCAGCAGCTCGGGCTCTCGGCCCGCGCCTATGATCGGCTGCTCAAAGTCGCCCGGACGATTGCAGACTTAGACGGCGTGGCGGACATCGCGCCGGCGCACGTCGCGGAGGCGATCCAGTACCGCTCGCTGGACCGGAAGCTGTGGAGCGCGTGATGTTCATGAAGGTGAAAAGTCGACGCCGACCTGTGATAGAATAGCGGCAAAGAACGAATGAGGAGAGGCTGCTGTGTGGACCGTTGAACAGAAGCAACGCTTTCAAACACTACGAACCCGTGAGCGGGAACAGAACCTGACGGAACCAGAAGAGGCGGAGCTCGCCCGGATGATTCAGGAGCTGGAGGAGGAAGAGGCTGCCTATCTGCGTCCAGCAACCCAACGCCTCGAACAGCGCAACCGGGAGCGCGCGGCGCAAAATGCCGCTCTGAAAGCGCTAGTTGAACGAGAAAAGCGGTTGAAGCGATACTTGCAGAGGGTTCTCACGAAGGTGGAAAACGAGCGCCGAGCCATTGCTGCTGAGCTGGAAACGATTCTGGATGCATCCACTGTTTCAGGACCAGGGCGCTGATGCGGGCTGGCACCCGACCACGCATACGGGTTCTTTATGACTATCGGTGTGGTTACTGCGGTGTTCGAGAGAGCGACGCCGGAGCGCGTCTAACCGTGGATCACTTTCGTCCGCGTTCCGATGGCGGCGAGGACGATATAGACAACCTTGTCTATTGCTGTCACGGATGCAATGAGTTCAAAGGTGATTATTGGCACACAGACGAAAGCCAACGGTTGCTTCACCCCGTTCGAGAGGACATCGGAGCGCATCTTGCCGAAGCCGAAGCCGGACGAATACGCGCGCTGACGGCAAGAGGGGCTGTTCACATCGACGTGTTGAGATTGAATCGGCCGGAATTGATCGCTTACCGCCTTCAACGGCAGGCTGAAGATGCGCTAATTAGAGACCATGAGCAGACTCTACAATTGCTTGAGACGCTAAAGCAAGATAACGATGAGTTGCGCGGTCGAATCGCTGACCGTGATTCATCCCGCAGGCAAGGTTAGTTTTTCGAGAAAGAGAATGGCATGGGCTGTTTAGTACATTCGCGCCGGCCGAGGAGGCAGCTCGATAGACTGGCCGTAACGTTAGTTACTGCAAAATGTGTGTTCCAGCGGGTTCGCGATTGCAGACTTAGACGGCGTGGCGGACATCGCGCCGGCGCACGTCGCGGAGGCGATCCAGTACCGCTCGCTGGATCGGAAGCTGTGGAGCGCGTAGTCGTAATGCCCGAGTGCTGTCACAGCCGGGCCAATCTGTGCGCAAACCGTTTATCCGACGGTGCGGAGCGCGCTGGTGTCGCAAAGTGAGGGAATCGCATCGTGAGGCTTCTACTTACCTCTTCCGGTATTACAAATCCGACTATCCACAACGCGCTTGTCGGGCTGCTGGGCAAACCGATTGCCGAGTCGAGCGCGCTGCTCGTTCCCACCGCGATATACCCGTTTCCCGGCGGCGCCGGCATGGCCTGGAGAGCGATCTGTGGAAAGTCGAAGAGCCCACTCAGTGACCTGGGCTGGAAGTCGATGGGGGTACTGGAACTGACGGCGCTGCCCACGATCGACGCGGAGGTTTGGGCGTCCGACGTCCGGGACGCGGACGCCCTCCTGTTTTGGGGCGGCGACCCCGTGTATCTCAGTTATTGGATGCGGCAGTCCGGCCTTACGGATCTCCTGCCGTCGCTTCGCCCCGAGGCGGTCTACGTGGGCGTGAGCGCCGCCAGCATCGCGGCGGCCACCACTTTCGGCGAGACCTACCGGGAGGCGCCGAGCCACCGATGTGAGGTGCTCGGCTCGGAAGAGATCCGGTTCGATTCTGCTCAGGGGGAGATCCGCAGGACGCTGGTCAAAGCCCAGGGTGCGGGGCTGGTCGATTTCGCGTTAATTCCTCACCTGGACAACGAGCATCATCCGGACGCTTCCCTGGCCAACGCGGAACGCTGGGCCGAAAGGCTGCCGCTCCCCACCTACGCGATCGACGATCAGACCGCGATCAGAGTGGTCGACGACACGGTAGAAGTCGTGTCCGAGGGGCACTGGAGGCTTTTCGGCCGCTAAGTCCGGGTGGAGGTCTGCGAGGCACAGATCTCAGGTTCTCTACGCGGGAGGATTGCGATTCTGAGGGCGCGTCGACGGAGCGCACAAGGCGATCACCCGATCCGCTCGAACCGGTGAGACGCTGGGACGAGCACCTCCGCTTGCCGGCGGTTGGCGGCGCGTGTGCCGGACCTTGTGGGCCGCAGTCGCCGCCGAAGGACGCGCAACCGCAAGGCATGGGGCCAGGAACGGGACGGCGGCGGCAGGCGGCGAACAGGCAGATTGAGCTCACTTTGGCGAGCGCAAGCGATCTTCGGAAAGGAACTGAAATGGACTGGATTCGTGTGACACTCGGCATCGTGGCCGTTGCGCTCCTTGCGACGCCTGTTCGGGCGGATGACAAGCCAGTCACCCTGTCGCGAACGTTCAACAAGGGCGATGTCGTCCGCATGAGTATCGAGACGACGGTCGATGCCAATGGCTCCGAAGTACTGGTGAAGCTGACGTCCAGAGCGACCGTGAAAGCCGTTAAAGACGCCGGCCAGCTCGTGGTCGAGTCGCAGGATGAGGCGGGAAAGGTGACTGTCAACGGATCGGACATGGATATCCCTGCCGGCGGAATCACGACGCTGACTTACGATAAGACTGGAAAGCTCGTCGAATTCAAGGCGGAAGAAGGCGGCATTCTCACCCCCGAAGTCCTGCGGTTGCTCGAGACGATGCGCATGCCGATCCTTTCCGACAAGCAGGTCAAGTCCGGCGACTCGTGGCAGACCGAATTCGACAACCCCGCCGTCAAAGGGAAGAAGTTCACGGTCAAAACGACCTTTGCCGGCGTGGACAAGGTAGATGGCGCGGACCTGTGGAGGCTGAAGCAGGAGGGCGCGCCGGACACCGACGCGAATGGCGCAAAGATGGGTTACGACGGTACGTACTGGCTCGACCCGGCAACCGGCCAGATCGTCAAGGCCGATGTGAAGATCAAGGACGAGCCCACAATCATGTATGGCACGCTCACGCTGACAACGAAGTCCACGCGGATCAAGCCGGAGACGAAATGAGCGTCGCGGCCCTGAAACGGTGATCGGGCGCGCCTGCCACCAAGGAGGCGCCCGTAGTCCGTTCGTAGTTGCGCTCGGGCGACGGAATGAATTCCTTCGCTGTACGGCCTGTGGCCCCGTGTCCCTGCGGGACACCAATGCCTCCGCGTGATCTACGAAGTGACTCGGAGCAGCTACTTAGGCCGCGGGTTCGATCGACGCAGTCGAGCGAAATCGCAACGCCGTGCTGCTTGCTTATAGCCCGATGGACAGTTTGGAGCGCAGCGCCGTCCGTGCGGCCGCTTGTGTTTCCTGTGCACTGTTTGCCCGTGGGATTGCGCCATGATCCGGTTCGCTGTACTGGGCGACATTCACTACACCGTCGAGCGCCTGCACGGGCATGAGCTGGAGCATGGGACGTGGGGGCGCGCCGATCTCCTGCGCTACGCCGCCGCCCGGCGCGACTACTACGACGTACTGGCCGAGGAGGTTCGCGGGAGCCGGCCCGACTTCGTGGTCCAGGTCGGCGACCTGCTGACCGGCCATTGGGACGCGCCGGAGGAGGCCGCCGAAGAGCTGCGCGAAGCCCTGGCGTGGCTCGACACATGCGGCGCGCCGGTCTATCCCGTGCGCGGCAACCACGACGATTCCGGACCGGCGGCCGACGCCTGCAATGCCGTGCTCTCGCCGCATCTGGACCGCCTGCCGAGGATCGGCCGCGAAGGCTACTCCTACGAGTTTTCGGCCGGCGGCGCGCGGTTCGTCTTCGTCGACTGCCGGGAAAGCTACACCAGGCCGGCGACACAGAGCTGGCTGCGGGACCTGCGGAGCCGCCTTGTGCCTGGCGAGCGGCTGTTCCTGTTCGCCCACGAGCCGCTGTACGCCGTGGCGCGGCCCTACTTCTCGGCGCCGGCCTACGTCGAGGCGGTGCGCGAAGCGGTGCGCGATTGCCCGCTCGATGCCCTCTTCTGCGGTCACGCACACAACCAGGCCTGGACCTATCACCCGGACCTGGGCACATCCGGCGCGCTTCAGATCAAGGGATGCGTGGTCGGCGAGCGAGGCCTGGAGCCCCGTCCGCTGGATCAGATGCGCACGCTGTTGATCGCGCCGCCTGCGCAGTTTCTTGGCGGCTATCTGGAGGATACGCTGCCGTCGTGGACGCTCGTCGAGGCGAATTCGGGTGGCGTGCGCCTCACGTGGAATCGCATCGGCGGCGGAGTTGAGGGCGTGCTCCAGTGGTACCGTCCCGCCGGAACTTCCGCGACGATCGAGCCACACTGGGCCGCCGCCCCGCCGGACCGCCCGCTCGCGGCGATCCGCGACGCCGAGCTTGCTTCGCTCCGGGCCGCACGCATCAATATGGCGTTCCACGGGTCCGATCGGGCGGGAAAGCCCGTCCTCCTGAACGGCGTTCCGGTCGGCGCGGCGCCGACGACCGGTTACTTCGGCCCTCGCGTTTGGCTCGCGCTGCAGCCTGAACACCTGGAATTGATTGGCCGGACCAACGCCGTGGCGCTGCAGAGCTTCGCGGACGAGCGCGTCTGCTGGGGAGGCGTTACGTTCGAAGTGGAGACGGCCGACGGCCGGGTCGTTCGCAGCGACTGCGGCGGTCCGGTTTTCGATACCGGATTCGGCAGCCCGGAGCAGATGAGTGCGGCGGGCATCGAGCGGCGCGCACCGGGCGACCTGCTCGGGCCGGCGACGGTCCGGTTCAGGTAGGCTGGGCGAGTTCACGGGCCGACGATGAGGCAGAGCGGAGGGGTGACGCATGCCGACGGATTCGACGCGCAGGGAGTTTCTGAAAGCCGCCGCGGCGGGCACGGCGTCGGCGCAGCTATCGGCCGCCGCCGGAGCCGCGACCG
>DATGJU010000608.1:0-7933 GCA_035295045.1 Chthonomonadaceae bacterium | reverse complement strand
GTCGGTGGCACTGGCTCGCCGGCGCGCGGACGGACGTCCTCGTTTGGCGCCGCCGGGCTGTCGGGCTGCTGGACCTTCATGGCCGCGCACACGAGGGCTGCGTGGCTACGAGCGCGCGATTGGCGGCCGCTATGCGCGCTCGGCCGCTCACTCCGCCAGAACCTCCGCGCCGGCGGCCATCGGATCGGGCGCATGCGGCTGCTCAGCCAGTAGCTCGATCAGGGTGCGGCGGCGCCGGCCCCTCCGACTTTGCGCCGCCATGCGAATGGTGGAGGGCGCGGCAGGGAAAAACATCCGCATTGCGATGGCCTCGCGGTAGGGGTTGTAGTGGCAGAGGGCGCGCAGCCCAAGCGCCTCGGCCACCGCAAACGTGTCCGACTTGCGCTTCGGGTTCGTCTTGCCCTCGCGGCAGCGGAGGCCCGCCCGGTCGTAGCGCGGGCAGTTCCAGCAGGTCATCCGCTTCGGCCGCTTTTCCTTTTCGCCTTCCATCTCGCTCCCGCGACGATCGTTGCTGCTGCCAGCTATTGTATCGGAAAACGGCGTTGCCGTCAACGCGCGTTCTCCCATCGCAAGGCGGCGTCGGGGCGTGGCAAACGAGCCACAGGTAAGGTGAGTAGGCTCTCACGCGTCGCCTTCTAGACCGATTCGATGAAGCTTCGAAGCGCACCGAGATTGTGCTCCCAGAATATCAGCAGTGGTGTCTGCTGCGCTTCGAGCACGTATCGGGGCTGGTAGACGCCTCGCAGTACGGCTCCGGCCACCAACTGGTTGCCGAACTGGCGTCTCCAGTTCTCCCCGTCTTTTACTACCTCTTTGTTCAGGCGCTTGCGACTGTTAATCACCGAGTTCGAGCTCTTACATTCGAGTGCAAGACAGCGGCCATCGCTCAGGCCAATAACGCAGTCGCCATTGTCGCCGCCGAGCGCAACAGCGACCATATACCTGCCGGGCGCTGGCGCGTCACGGAAGTTCGATATTGCCCCGCCCGGTGTCGGCAGGCGCTCGTATCCTAACTCCTTCAGTAGGTTCTCTACGGCCGTCTCGAGCGCGCGGTTTTCTTCGCTCCGCCGTTTTGTTTGGACGCGCTGGATCGTCGCCACGACTGCCGTGGACAACTTGGCGGCCAGCATCTGTTCGTCCGTTGGCTCGACCTCCTCGCGGATCCACGGAAAGCGCATGGGATCGATCGTCTGCGGAAGCAGCGAAACCAGGCCCTCCGCAACTGCCGCGTCCAAGCGTAAGGCGCGATGAGTCACCTTGACCGCGAGTACGGTATCGAGGTCGTCTTCGGATATAGGCGGCGCAGCCAGATACCGAAGGGCCATTCCGAGATCCTTGTCGGCCACCAGGTCCGCCAGAAGCTCCTGGTTTGGAGGCTGGCCCAGGATCTGCGGCAGTTGATCGATGATTGCATCCGCCGCCGCCTCGGCGGTTTTGAACTCAGCCAGATAGTCTTCCAGCGGCTCGCTGGCACGTCGCAGTCTAAACTGCTGTGCCGCCAAGACGCAATCCGCCTCAATCTCCGAAAGAGTCCACTCCGGGCCCTCCGTGTAGCGCTTCATCCTGCGGACTCGTTTATCGCTTCGAGGGCGCCGAGGTCCGGAATTCTTATTGCCATTACCTCGGAAGGCTCAAACTTGGTTAAGCCTTCGGAATAGACGCGGCCGCTCTCCCTCGTTACGTTACGGTTAAGCCAGTCGACTAAGCATTCCAGCACTCCCGGTACCATGGGCTGACGAGGATAAAGCCCGTGCGCGACGTTGATGAGCCGTGCGCCGGCCGGATTAAGCGCGAACACTGGCGGCCGGCGGCCCATGTAGGTGACGACAATCGGCGGCGCGGCGTGGAGCGCGACGCGCCACCACGGGCGCCGGTGACGCGCGATGTAGCCCAAGTCGGCGCCCTGAATCTTTGCCCAGGCCAAGAATCGCTCGACGGAGTCGCGCCCAGCGGCGTCCAGCGAGTCGAGCGAGGCCGGGAGGTCTATGACGCGGCACAGCATCGTCACATCCTCGATTCGGCGGTGTGGCGCGCGCGTTATGTCCTCCGCGCGCGTTACCGCCGGGAGTACAAACCGATCGGGAATTCCGAACGGATTGTCGCGTGTCACCCAGACGCGGTTCTTGCCGGTTACCTGGCCCCGACTGACGCGGAAAAGCGAGCCGATAGTAATGGCGCCATCTCCTGCTGAGTGCGCGCCGTGTCGAAATAGCGGCGACCATCGCGTTTCCGCTGCCGCTTCCGCCCGTGTCACGAGTCGTGGTTTTGGCCGCATGGTCGAGCCGGTGAGATCAAACTGACCGAGCCTGAGATCGGTGGCCGTTCCAGGTTCGAACTTCGTGATACACGCCGAAACGAGTGCATCCGAAAAGACGCGGCATTCAGGCGCGAGCAGCAGGACTTCCGTTGCGCCAAGTTCGTTCGTGAGGAGTTCCCGGAGCGTCTGCCCGTAATTGACGTCGAGCCACTCCGCAGCGGTGATAAAGCAGCCGACATCGCCCGGTCTGGCAAGGTCCAGCGTTTTTAGGAAGAAATAGAGGTGGAGTCCAGCAAGCTGGCTCGCCGGACGACCGAGCGCCCGGAGGCGGGCCGTGTACCACTGCTTGCGCTCTGGCGAGATGTCGTGATGTCGGACATACGGGGGATTGCCGATAAACAGAGTCCGGCCGGGGATCGGCGGCAGCGCCGAGTCGCGGTAATCGGTACAGTGAATTACCAGCCGGTCGCTAAGGCCGAGCGCCACACCATTGGCGCGCAGGGCCAGCGCAACGATCGGGTCCGCCTCGATCGCAATGCCGCAGGCCCGCGGATACCGCCGGAGCCCCTCCAGAACGAACCTGCCGGTCCCTGCACCGGGATCGACGATACGGTCGTACGGCGCGGAACCGGTATTGGCAAGCTGGAACATCTCGCTTACGATGCGGTCCGGCGTAAACGTCTGCCCCATCGTCCGGCGATCCCGCGCGGACATCAGAGAGCAGTACGCGCTGCCAAGCGGATCGCAGCCGGACCGTATCGCCTCGACGACCTCGTGTACGTCGGAAGATTGCGAAGATGAATGCAGAGCCGCCGCCGCGTTACGCTCCCGGTCCGAAATGCCATGCTCGCCGCAAATCGCAAGGCAGACGGATCCCAAGGCGGTGAGGCTGGACAACGCCGGCACGGCCGCCTCGCGGCGCTCGGTATCGATCTCCATCGCCAACTGACTGACGGCTGCGGATGCCACGCCTCCTCCAATCGAATGACATTGCGCTAGGCTATCGCCATTGTACCTCCGTCACGGTCTCGGCTGGCACGTTGGGACAAGCGCAGGAGCGTACGTCGTCGCAATGTGGTGGCCGAACCGCACGTACCCGCCCAAATTAAGAGAGGCCCGCGCACCACGCGCGAGCCCAGCCAGCTACCAACAACCAGCTACCAGCTATCGTATTCACCGCGCCACGGCGACCTGCTTCTCCGTGCGGCGGCGGACATTCACGTCCAGGATGCGCTTACGCATGCGGATGTTCTTCGGCGTCACCTCGACCAGCTCGTCCGGACCGATGTACTCGATGGCGCGATCCAGCGACATCTCGACCGGCGGCGTCAGCCGGATGGCGATGTCCGAGTTGGAGGAGCGCATGTTGCTGAGCTGTTTGATCTTACAGACGTTCACGTCAAGGTCGGTATCCCGAACGTGCTTGCCGACGATCATTCCTGGGTAGACCTCGACGCCGACGCCGACGAAGAGCGTTCCGCGCTCTTCCGAATTCGCAAGCCCGAAGGGGTTCGTCGGTCCGGCGTCCGTGGCGATAAGCGAGCCGTGGCTGCGCCGGCCCATATCGCCGGCGTAGGGTTTGTACGAGTCGAACAGTGTGTTGATAACGCCTGTGCCGCGTGTCTCGGTCAGGAAGTCGTTGCGGAAGCCGAGCAGGCCGCGCGTAGGCACCAGGTAGGTGAAGAAGACGCTGCCGTTCGCGAGCCGCATGTCCAGCATCTCGCCCTTGCGCTGCCCGAGCTGCTCCACGACCACGCCCTGGTACTGCTCCGCGACTTCGATCTCGACTCGCTCGTACGGCTCCGTGCGCCGGCCGTCCTCATCCTGGTGGAAGATGACCTCCGGCTGCGCCACCTGCAGCTCGTAGCCCTCGCGGCGCATCGTCTCGATGAGGATCGCCAGGTGCAGCTCGCCGCGCCCGCTTACGAGGAACGTGTCGGCGCTCTCCGTCTCCTCGACGCGCAGGCTTACGTTCGTCTCCAGCTCCTTGAACAGCCGCTCACGAATCTTCCGGCTCGTGCTGTACTGGCCTTCGCGCCCTGTGAGCGGGCTGGTGTTGACGCCGAACGCCATGCGCAGGGTCGGCTCGTCGACGCGCACCGTCGCGACCGCCTTCGGCATCTCGCGGCTGGCGATCGTCTCGCCAATGCCGACGTCCGCGAGCCCGCTTACGATGCAGATTTCGCCGGCCGCAACCTCGTCCTGCTCAGTCTTCTTCAGCCCCTCGAAGACGAACGTGCTGACGACCTTGCCCGTGCGGATGTCGCCATCCCGGTTGATGATAGCGATACTCTCTCCGGGATGGATCGTGCCGGCATGGATGCGGCCGATACCGAACCGGCCGCGATACTCGTCGTAGCCAAGGCTGGAGATGAGCATCTGGAAGGGCGCGCCGCGGTCGCCCTTGGGCGCGGGGATGTGCGCGACGATCGCGTCGAACAGCGGCTTCAGGTCCGAGCCGGGCGACGCCAGGTCGAGCGTCGCGACGCCCTGCCGGGCGCACGCATAGACGATCGGGAAGTCGAGCTGCTCCTCGTTTGCGCCGAGCTCAACGAACAGGTCGAAAGTCTGATCGACGACCCAGTCGGGCCGCGCGTCCGACCGGTCGATCTTGTTGATAACGACAATCGCCTTATGGCCCATCGCGAGCGCCTTGGACATAACGAAGCGCGTCTGCGGCATCGGCCCGTCCACGGCGTCCACGAGCAGCAGCACGCCGTCGACCATGCCCATAACGCGCTCGACCTCGCCGCCGAAGTCGGCGTGGCCGGGCGTGTCCACGATGTTGATCTTGCAGTCGCCGTAGGAGACGGCGGTGTTCTTGCTCACAATGGTGATGCCGCGCTCGCGCTCCAGGGCGTTGCTGTCCATAACGCGGTCGGCGAACTCCTGGTTCGCGCGGAAGACGTTGCCCTGGCGCAGCAGGCCGTCGACCAGGGTGGTCTTTCCGTGATCGACGTGAGCGATGATGGCGATATTTCGAATCTTGTCCTGGCTATGCACGCTAAATGCTTCCTTATCACACCGGCACGCAACAAAAAGCGCGAACCGAGAACCGGCCGCGCTGAATCGTCCAAGAGTTCCTGGTATTCCTGGTTCACTCTAGTATACACTACAATACGGCGTTGGTTGTTCAGGTATTCGGTGTTCAGGTATTCAGGAGGCCCGGCGCCACATGGCTACTCGCCCTGAATGCCGGAATGCTCGAAAACCTGAACGCCGCATCCCGTTCGCTACTCGCGGCCGGCGGTCGCGGTCTGGCGGCGGGCTTCGCGCTCCTGATCGCGCTCGGCGATCGACTGGCGCTTGTCGTAGAGCTTCTTACCGCGCGCGAGCGCGATCTCGACCTTCGCGAAGCCGCGCTGGAAGTAGAGCGCGAGCGGGACGATCGTCAGGCCCTTCTGCTCCGTCTCGGCGCGGAGCTCCGCGATCTGCCAGTGGTGCAGGAGCAGCTTGCGCTTGCGGCGCGGCTCGACGTTCCAGCGGTTGCCCAGCTCGTACGGCGTCACGTGCATATTGTAGAGCCACGCCTCGCCGTTCTCTATGCGGCAGAAGGCGTCCGCAAGATTGACGCGGCCAGCGCGAAGCGACTTCACCTCCGTACCGACGAGCACCAGGCCGGCGTCGTACGAATCCTCGATCTCGTAGTCGTGGCGGGCTTTCCGGTTGTAGGAGATACTCTTCTTCGCGTTCCGGTCGCGCTCGGCGTCTGCGGCGGGCTTGGTTTTCTGGTCCGGCTTCTTATTCATGGCATAGCGAGTGACAGACGCGACGACGAAATAGTTGCCTACCGACCCCTCTCGGCACGGCGCAGAACCTGTGCCATGGCATCGATCAGGTCCGCCTGGTTGATCGGCTTGCCGAGCACTGCGTCCGGCTTAACATCCGTGATCTGGACCTGCAGGATGCTCTCGCCCCATCCGGTGAGCAGCACCACAGGCAGATCGGGCCGGCGACGCTTGATCTCCGCCAGGAGCTCCAGCCCGGTCGTACCCGGCATGCCGTGGTCCGAGAGTACGACATCGAACCGGTCGCCCTCGTCGTCTTCGAGGCATCCGAGCGCGGCGTTGGCGGAGTGCGCCGAGACGACGCGGTAGCCGTGGCGCGTGAGGATGGTGGTGAGCACGCTGGCGACCAAGGGCTCGTCGTCCACGATGAGCGCCCGCTTTCCATCCACGCGCTCCGGCGCAGTGCCATTGCGAGGGGCGTCCTGCCCGCTGGATGCGGCATCGATCGTCGGGAAGCGCAGCATGAACCGCGTGCCTTTGCCAGGCGCGGTATCCAGCTCGATCTTACCTCCGAAGCGCTGTATGATCGTCCAGGAGACGGAGAGGCCCAGCCCGGTCCCCTCCACGCCGCGCGTGGTAAAGAACGGGTCGAAAATGCGCGCCGCTACCTCCGGCGTCATGCCTATTCCGGTGTCGGCGACACAGATCTCGACATGCTTGTCGCCGTACGGCTGCGTCGAAAGCACCAGGTCGCCGCCATTCGGCATGGCGTTCAGCGCGTTATAGACCAGGTTTACCAGCACCTCGCGCATGCCGCTCGGCTCGGCCAGGATCGCGGGCACCGGCTGGACCTGCATCGTTACGGTGTAGGCGCGCCCCTCTTTCTGCGCGCCGTCCCGCCAGCGCGGCCGTGTCAGATCGATCACGTCCTTGACGATCGCGTTCACGTCGACAGGCTCGCCGTGGGCGCGGGCGCGCTGCTTGGCGAACTCCTGCAGCCGGCGGACAGTCGTCTTGGCGTCCTCGGCGGCCGTGCGAATGATCGAGAGGTGGCCGGCGAGCTCATCCGGTGAGTCCAGGCTCTCCTCGGCCATCTCGGTGTACCCGAGAATGGCCATAAGCGCGTTGTTGAAATCGTGTGCGACGCCGCTCGCCAGCTCGCCGATGGCGCGGATCTTCTCCATCTGCACCATCTGGTTTTGGGTCGCCTTAAGCTGGTCCAGAGCGTGCTCGGCGGCCTGCCGCGCCTCGTCCGCGTCCTGTCGCGCATTCACAAGGTCGGTTACATCGAAGCTGAGCAGCAGCACGCCGCTTACTACGCCATTCCCGTCCCGGACGGGCACCAGGCTCAGGTCGCAAACGCTCTGCGCCGCCCCGGCGCCGCTCCGGATGTGGTGGCTGGCGTGGAATGGGATTCCGTCGAGGGCGCGCGCGAACAGCTCGTCTGGGAGATCGTAAAGGAAGTCGGAGTAAGGCCGGCCAGCCATCTGGGCCGCGTCGGCATCGTAGCGCCGGGCCGCGGCGGAGTTCACGGAGAGCGCAACGCCATTGACGTCGAAGAAGACAATGCTGACGGGCGCGTTCTCGACGATCGAATGGAGCTGGCGCTGGTGCTCCTCGAGCTGCTCGTAGAGGTCCGCGCGGTGCAAAGCGATGGCGGTCTGGTGCGCGAAGGCGGCCAGCATCGACTGTGAATTATCCGCGATCTCACGAAGGTCGGTGAAGTAGACCTCAATTACGCCGTAATCGCGGCCTCCCTGCCAGATCGGGCTGCTGATGAGACCCGCGGGCCGCTGGCCGGACTTGAGGCGAGGAGTCACGATCGCCGCGTCGTCCAGCTCGGTCACGAACTGCGTCTGGCGCTCCGCGATTGCCCGGCCTGCGACGGTGTTATTAAGGTGAATAGGGCCGGGCAGAATCTCGGCGTCGTCGGCCATACCGATTGCGT
>DATGJU010000607.1:0-14095 GCA_035295045.1 Chthonomonadaceae bacterium | reverse complement strand
ATCGCTTCGAGAGCGACCTTTGCCTTAAACTCGGCCGTGTGAACTCTGCGCTGTTTTGCCATTTCCCAATGCTCCTCCAGGGGTCATTTTGGCACAGCGACTTAACTTATTCCAGTGTCCAGATTCCTGGGGGAATTATAGAGTGAGGCTTGATCGCCTCATTACCCGATAACCCGGCTACGGTCTTCAACTGCTCGATGATGCTTGCCAACCCATCGTGATGAAGACGCCGGTTGCCCCGGCAAAACAGGAAGTCGTGATCGCATCTAGGCCGAAGCGCCAGCCATTCCCGCAGGTTGTCAACTGCAGGCTCAGGAATGAAAATCCTGCGGCTCTTATCGCCCTTCCCGTGCCTGACAAGAATGAAATTCTCCGTCACGCTCACATCGTTTACGAGAAGGTCGCAGGCTTCGGCACGCCGCAAACCAGCGTAGGCCAGCACAGTGAAAACGGCACGGCTGAGGGCAACCTGACGCAGAGAGGACAGTTTCTCGCACGCCTCGAACAGCAAGGCTATCTGCGCGTCGGTGATCGTCTTTCGCTCCGCCGCATCCAGTTTTGGCAGAGTCAGAGCGTTCACTGGATTGGTGGTAAGCAGGCCGTTGTCCACAAGGTAGCCGCACATGCTCTTGATGCAGACCAACTTGCCTTTGATAGTACGGGGGCGCAGCCGTCTTTCTACAAGCCAGTGAAGATAGCGACGGAGCATCGGGGTTGTGAGAACATCTATGCCGGGGGCGGGGTAACCATTCTCGCATAGCCATTTGTGCAAGAAACGCAGGCGGTTTTGCTCGTTCAGGATCGTAGTGGCGGCGTGACCCCGCTCATACTTGATGTAGCGGATGTACTCTTCGATAGAGTCCATGAGCATCTTAGGAACCCTCCTCAGTGTGATTTGAGGAAAGTCCTGATGGCTAATTAACGGGTGAGGTCAGCACAACAGCAGGCTAAAATGGGGGTGAGATAGGGTGGTGTACAGGGACTTAGGGTGGATGTGGTAGATTCCCAGGCTGAGAACCCGCCGTCCTGACCGCTAGACGATATCCCCAAAATTGTTCGACGCCGGCAGCCTTCGCCAACGCATCGCGCAAGTCTGCGCCGATATTATGCCAAATGCTCCGCGTCTTGTCAAGAACCCGTCGTGATTACCGAAGATTGCCGGGACAGACCGGACCGGTGGCAATTTCGATGTCTTCGGGACTGTTCGGGCAGAAACAAAACCGTGGCGCCACCGGTCTCTGTGACGGACCGCACGTTTCCGTTTGTGCGCGTCGATTCGACGTGGCGATTCCCAATTGCCACTGCCATGAAGGCGGGCGTAGACGGGCGCACTTAGCGCGGCGTAAAGTAGTACCGGACTGCGTCTAGAAATAAGGGCAGGTCGCCGTCGACGATCGACGCGTGCGGGACCACGATGGCGGTGGCGCCCCCGACGAACAGGAACGTCCGATCGTCCTGCGTGGCGACGCGCTCCAGCGACTCCCACGGGTACCGCGCCTCGCCCCGGGCCGTGGACCATGTCAGGCCGTCGTGGCCCGCGTCGACCGTCTGTTCGCCAAGAGGCGGCCCGTGCGCGTTTTCGGCCTGCCGGCGAGCAATTCTCGAAACGAATCGGCCCATCAGCAGTCGCGGCGAGACGAGCCAGTAGGCGATGGCGCCCATGAGCAGCGCCATGCCGACGGAAACGACGGGCGGCAAGGATCGCGCTGCGGCGGACGCTCCCGGCTGCGCCATGCTGTACGTGGTTGCCGCGATGAAGGCGAAGACGAACAGGCGGAAGAGCCGCGTGCTGCGCCGTCCGCCCGGCGACGAGAACATCCGGTACTGCGCGAGGGCCAGGGTGTCGTCGGGCGCAAGAGTGAAATGCAGGATCGCCCGCGCTGGAGCGTCGGTAGCCAACGGTCTCTCAATTCTGCATAGCACGGCACGGAGCAAGCAGCCGTCACGATCGATGTCGGGAATCGGCGGAGCGATGGCCGAGTCGGCGCCACAAGACGCCGGCGTAACGGGCGGAGCCCGCGCCACACCGTTTCTTCCGGGAACGATCGATCTCCTTCCTCGCTGGATTCGTATTGGAGAGGAGCGATGATGACGGCACATAAACTCGCACGAACTATGGGACAGGCGGGACTCGCACTGCTCCTGGCTGGGCTCGGCGTGCAGCCCGCTGCTTCCCAAATGGCGCCTCCGCCGATCCTCGACCCCGAAACCGTATCCTCGGCTTCCGGCGACTACTCTTTGCTCGTCGATCCGAGCAACAAGCTGGGCGCGGGAGGCGCGACGTACCGGCTCAGTCGCAAAGGCGCCGTGGTTTGGCAGGGGACGCGGCCGTTCACCCTGTGGACGGCTGCAGTAACGGACGAGGGGATCGCGGCAGGTTACGGATACAGCAATGGTCCGGCTGGCTGGGGCAATAAGCCAGGCGAGCGGGGAACATTCGACATCGTCATAATCGACGCCGCTGGACAAACGCGGATGGACATAAGGGTTAAGCGAACGGATCCGCCGGTATTCGATACGTGGCCATATCCCCAGGGGGCGACGTTGACGCTGGACGGCCCGAACGACCGCATGGTGGTCGGGGTCGAGGAGTGGGACGCCGACCGGTTCGTTTCCCGGCGATGGCTCTATCAGATCAGCACCGGAAAAGAGACCGCAAGATATGTCGCGAAACCGTCCGATAGTATCCATCTGCCGGACCCGGAGACCCGCGATCCGTTCAGGCATCCGGACCCGAACGCCCCGGCCGTCGGGCGGGAGGTCCGATTGGCGCTGCGCGACAAGGTCGTGCTTCGCGCCGGCGGCAGCACGCCGGAGTCGCCGGTCCGGAACGTTTCCGACCTCGTGAATGCGGGGCCGGGTCGGCTCGCGTTCGTTCGGCGCGATAACGACAGAGACCAGACGCTCGTCGTTATCAGCAGTCACGGCGTCGCGCTGCAGACGGCGTCGCTCGCGGGCATCGACCACCACGCCGACGTCGCGTTCTCTCACCTCCTGTGGCGCGGTGGAAACTCCTTCGTAGTGTTCGCGGAGAAAACGACAGACGACGGCCAGACCCGCTCCGAAGACGCATATGGGATCGACGCGCGGACCGGTACTGTCGCGCGGATTCCGGAGGCCCATTTCGGCTGGGTGGATAAAGCGGCGGCATTGCCGGATGGCAGCTTCGCCGTCCTTGCGTCTCCAACCGCGGACGCCATCCCTAGAAAAGGGCTCTACGTGTTCGACGCGAATGGCAAAGGCAAGTGGTCGCTCCCTCCCGACGATGGGTACGATCCGGACAACCACCCCGAGCGGCTGTTCAGCCCGGAATCGGTGGCGATATTGACGACCGGGCAGATCGCCGTGCTGGACGTGATCCGCCATACGGTGCAGCTCTACGGTGGGTCCGGAAAGTATAGAGGTACGATTTCGCTCGATCGCGCATGGGGCCGCGAGGCGAACTATCCATGTGACATTTTCGCTGCGCCGGGCGGAGAGTTCGTCGTTCACGACTTCCAGGGCCGTCCGCAGCTCTATCGCATGCGGAGCACCGGGAAGGTTCTAGCCAGGCTCACACCCCGCTATTCCGGCGCGCAGGAGTTCCAGCCCCGCGCAATCGCCATCGGCGCCGATGGCCTCATCTGGGTAACGGATGCCTATTCCATCTTCAAACTGGACGCCGCCGGCCGCACGACCGTCCGACTCGGTGAATCGCCGCGGCCCGACCAGCTCCGCAGCATCGGCGAACTGGTGGTGCGGCCGGACGGCAGTTTCCTCGCCAGGGATGGGCGATCCGGCGCCGTACACGAGTTCGATGTGCGGGGCCGCTGGCTCCGCGTCTGTCTGCCGCGCGGCGCCCGCCGCGAGACGCCGCCGCCGTTCGACGCCCCGCACCAGCACATTGAGATCGGCCCGAATGGCGCGTTCGCGGTTGAAGGCGAGTGGTTCGGGCCAGACGGCCGGCACGTGGCTGCGCCGAACGGCTTCCAGCCGCTCGATAAGCGCATTGCCCGGATCGACCGGAGACCGGACCGGACTTGGATCGATGACATTTACCATGCGGCCGCCGCTGCGGATCGGTCGATAGCGATTCTGGATGGCGATAGCCTCCTGCGGTATCGAGGTCGCCGCTATCTGAGCTTCTACGACGCCAGTGGTGCGCCGCAGAAAATGATAGCCGTGCCGGAAGCGCTCGGAACGATCCCTGAGCTGGCATACGACGGCGTCCACGCCGTATTGTGCGGCGAAGGGCGAATAGTGTCCTTCGGCAGAGATGGGGAGGCAGTGTGGCAGTTCAATTTTCCGCAGGCAAAGGCAGCGGCGGCGTGGACGCCCTTCCTGACCGACTCGGGCCGCATGCTCTGCCTTTTCGACGGCGAGCGGACCGTCTATCGATACGCTATTCCGTAGCGCGCGGATTGGATCGCTCTGGCATCGTGGCGGCCCTGTTGCTTGCCGGAGCCGCGCTGCGACGGGCGCGAGCGGCGTGGCACGGAAACCGATCGCCGGCCGAAACCGTCCATTCATTGTCGGCACCGGACGGACTGGACGAGGGCTCAACGGTATGGACGCGCAGAGACCATCGGCGGAGCAGATCGCAGCTGTTGAAAGGGATGATGGCGATCTCCGGCACGCAGCGAAACGCTACCAGCGCGCTTGCGGAGTTCGACGACAAGCGCGCGGTCGGCTACTGGGCGCTCGCGCTCACCTATCCGGGCAGCCGAGACGTGGCGCTCGCCCATAAGAAGCTTGTCGCGCTGCTTCCATTGCTAAGCGCGTCTGATTCTCGCCTGCTGGATGACGAGCAGCGTGCTGCCCTCTACACAGTACTTGGTCAGCGGCAGGTGACGATCGATCTTAAGCTTGCGATACTGGGCGCGCTGGAACAGGTTGGGGACGAGAAGGCGACGCCGTGCGTACAGAAGCTGGCGTAAGGCGAGGGAGCGGCCGCTGCGCCGCTGGAGCTGCGAAATACCGCGTCCCGTGGTCTATCGGCGCTGCGCGAGCGCGCGGAGATTGCGAGAGAGTCCGGCACGCTTCTTCGTGGCGCGCAAGCGGCGGCGGCGGACCGGCTGGAGCAGCTCCTGCGGCCCGCGTCCGACGCCGGTACCGACGATCGAAGCCGGGAGCTGTTGCGCGCGGCGGGAACCGTGGAGCCCGAGATGGAGACGCACATTGCGGAGGGGCCGGCAATTCACTACGAGCGGCCTGTGCTCACAGAGCGCGACGCCCCGAGCGAAGTTGAGCGACTGGGCCAATAGGCGAAGACGCTATCCCGTATGGAAGAGCGCGTGAATTGCCGGTCGCGCTGCCTGGACGGAGAGAATCGGGAATACACTCATTCGTCCGTTACCTGATGAGGGGCAGAACCATCATGGAATCCGGCTCGCCGCCGCCCGATCAGATCGCCAGGGTCAAGCGGTATGTCGAGAAGCTCAATAGCGGGAGTCCGGTCGAGCGGGATCGCGCGCGGCGGGCGCTGGACGAGCTCGGCGCGAGCAAGCTCGACGTCCTCATTGCGCTGCTTCAGAGCGAAGTGGCCGGGCGGAGACGGAAGCGTCGCGCGATAACGATCGCCATCTGCGGCTATTTGGCTATTGCGGTCAGCAGCGTCATCATCTCACTGGCCACGGGTCACCACATCAACTCGCATCTGTTCACTCCGTTTACATGGATGGGCGGCATAATCGGCGGCGCATTTGCCGTCTCCGGAGCGCAGAAGAACGCGACAAAAGTGCTCGCGGAGTTCGATGACAAGCGCGCCGTTGGCTGGTGGGCGCTCGCGCTAACCTACCCAGAGAGGGAGATCAAGTCGCTCGCTCGCACCAAGTTGATCGCGCTGCTCCCGAAGCTGAGCGCGTCAGACGCACATCTGTTTGACGAGGAGCAGCGGAATGCGCTCAACCAGGCTTTGTCGCAGTGGTCCGAGTCGGAGGCGTTTCCCGTCGCGCTCCTGAATGCGCTTGAGCAGATCGGAGATGAGCGGGCCGTGCCCTACGTCGAGAAGCTGGCGGCCGGCCACGGTATGGCAGCCCGCTCCTTAAGAGTGCGCGCTGCGGCGAAAGCATGCCTGCCGGCGCTGCACGAACGCATCCAGCTCGCTAAGGAGAGCGCAACGCTGCTGCGCGGCGCCAGCGTGTCTTCCGCGTCCGTCGCGCCGGACCTGCTCCTGAGGCCGGCCTCCGGCGCCGCGAATGGCCAGGCCGCCGGCGAACTGCTGCGCGCCGCGGCGCCGGACAGTGAGGGCACTCCTCTTACGACTGAGGTGGCCAGTCGTGCAGCATCGCACATAGCCGACGCGCACGGTGAGCCGCAGTAGACCGTCGCCGTGATCGGGTCGCTCGGTAACTGATCGGAGCGGGCCGATCCGACACGCTTTCTTCGGCCCGCCGATTTGACCCAGCCTCGCTCCGCCGCAGACCACTCCAGCCGCCGGCGACTTCCACCATGCCGCCGCCACAGGGTACACTCTGCAGAACGGCCGTGTGGCCGTATCGCCGGAAGGAGCGGGCGTGCCCCAATGCCAGATTGGAAAACCGTACTTGCGGCGATGGCGGCATGTGTCGCGTTTCCGCGCATCGCGGCTGCGCAGGAGCCACCAGTAATCCCGACCGGGCTGGACGCCTATCGCCAGTGGGACCGCTGGCCCTATCTGCGCGTGGGGCAGCAGACCTTCATGCGCAGCACCTACGACCGCCGCGGCGGCAACGAAGGCGCGGATGCCAGCCACTTTCTCTTCCAGCTCCCGGGCGATCGCAGCGTGCCGCTCGACCTGGAGGGCCCCGGCGTCATCAACTTCATCCGATACAACCACTGGCACGGAAGCCCGTGGCACTATCTTGTCGATAGCGACGACTTCGTGCTGCGCGAAACCACGACCGCCGATCCGAACCACCCGCAAGACGGCGCCGCGTTCGTTCCTGCCGGCCTGTTCCCGGAGCCGCTCGCGTTCACCTGGGCCACCACGCGCGGCGCGGACCTGATCGCCATGCCGATCCCCTTCACCCGCTCGTTCCAAATGCAGTACGAGCGCACGCACTACGGAACCGGTTACTACATCTTCACCCGCTACCTCCCTGGCGCCCGCCTTTCCAAGCCCCTCCGCACCTGGGAAGGCGTCGCTCCAAGATCGATGTCCGCCTTCCTAACCCCAACCTCCCGCGAGCGGGACCTACCCCCAACCCCCTCCCGCAAACTGGAAGGGGCGATTCCAGATTCTCCCCCTTCCCGCTTTCGGGAAGGGGGCCGGGGGGTTAGGTCCACTTGCGGGTCGGGGGCCGGAGGGTTGGGCGCGGCAACCGAATCAGGTAGAGCGGCGGCAGAGTTAGGTGACGTACTGATCCTGCTGCGGCGCTCCGGGACCGATATCGCGCCGAAGCCGGACTCGCCGGAGGGGCGCAGGACTGGGCTGACGGAGCACGGCAATACCGTCGCGAAGCTCGATCCGGGCTACGCATTCATGCTCACACGCGTCGGCGCGATCGGCGGCATGGTCCGCGGCATCCAGCTCTCCGTGCCGGTGAAGTACGCGCTCGACTTCGGACGCGTGCGGCTGCGCATTACGTGGGACGGTCGGCGCTCCCCGAGCGTCGACGCGCCCATCGCGCTCTTTTTCGGCGCGGGCACGCTCTATAATCGCGACAACCACGAATATCTCGTCAAGGCGTTCCCTGTCAACGTACGGTACGCGGACGGCCGCGTCAACCTCGCGTGCTGGTTCCCGATGCCGTTCTTCGAGTCCGCGAAGATCGAGATCGCCGCCCCGCGAGGCGTGGCGCCGATCCACGACATTCGCTGGAGCCTCCGCGTGGCGCAGTTCCACGGCAGCCCGGACGAGGTCGGCTACTTCCACGCCACCTACCGCGACTTCCCGAACCCGCCGCCGGGTCGCGATCTCGTTCTCCTGGATACGCGCGATACCGAGGGCGGCGGCGACTGGTCCGGCCACCTGGTCGGCACCTCGTTCATCTTCTCGCACCGGGCGTTACTCGGCACGCTGGAGGGCGATCCGCGCTTCTACTTCGACGACAGCAGCACGCCCCAGGTCCAGGGGACCGGGACCGAGGAGTGGGGCGGCGGCGGCGACTACTGGGGCGGCCAGAACATGACGCTGCCCTTCTTCGGCCACCCGACCGGCGCCCGCAGTCCCGAGCTGGCTAGGAGCGAGGAGGACAAGATCGAGTCGGCCTATCGCTTCCTGCTCGGCGACCTGATGCCGTTCGGCCGCAACGCGCGCATATGCCTGGAGCACGGCGGGACCGACGAATCGACCGAGCACTACGAAACCGTCGCCTACTGGTATGGCCAGCCGCGGGCGACGCTCCGGCCGACCGACGAGCTATTCGTCGGCGATGCGGCGTCGGAGCGCGCCCACGCCTACGCGTCGCCGACCAGTTCGGAGCCGGTCACGGTCCATTCGCGGTACGAGTGGGGCGTCGATCACCTGAACGGCGTGGAGATCTACCCGGAAGAGACGGATACCGGCCGGACGGTGACCGGAACCTCGGAATTCACACTGGCGATCGACCCGCGCAACGTGGGCGTTGCGCTGCGGCGCAAGCTGGACTACAGCTATCCGAACCAGCGTGCCGAGGTGTTCGTGGCGGACGCCTCGGCCGGCGCAGCCGAGCCGGCCGCGACGCGGTGGCGGCCGGCCGGCGTCTGGTACCTCGCCGGGTCCAACACCTGCGTCTATTCCAATCCAAAGGAGGAGCTGGGACCGGCGCAGCACGTGGTCCAGACCTCCAATCGCCGCTTTCGAGACGACGACTTCCTGCTCCCGCGCGATCTGACGAAGGGCCGGAGCGCTATCCGCGTCCGCGTTCGGTTCACGCCGGTCGATCGGCCGCTGTTTCCCGGCCAGCCGGTCCCGCCGCTCGCCTGGAGCGAAATCCGGTATACCGCCTTCTGCTACCTGTACGGGGTCCACCGCTGACATGTCGCTCGTGATCGAAGACCTCTATAAGACCTATCCCAACGGCGTGCGCGCACTGAACGGCATCTCCCTCACGATCCCGACCGGCATGTTCGGCCTCCTTGGGCCGAACGGCGCGGGCAAGTCGACGCTGATGCGGACGATCGCCACGCTGCAGGACCCGGACCGCGGCTCGATTCGGTTTCGCAACATCGATGTTCTGCACGAGAAGGACACGATGCGACGCGTCCTGGGCTATCTGCCGCAGGAGTTCGGCTTCTACCCAACGCTCTCCGCCGAGGAGACGCTGGATCACTTCGCCGGCCTCAAGGGCGTCGCGGACCTGCGCGTTCGGCGCGAGCTGGTCCAGGCGCTGCTTCAGCAGGTAAACCTGTACGACGTTCGGCGCAAGCGGGTCGGCGGGTTCTCCGGCGGCATGCTGCAGCGTCTGGGGATCGCCGTGGCGCTGGTCGGCCGGCCGCAGATCGTAATCGTTGACGAGCCGACCGCCGGGCTGGACCCGACCGAGCGCAACCGCTTCCTCAACCTGCTCGCCGGCATCAGCGAGGAGGTGACCGTCATCCTCTCGACGCACATCGTGGGCGACGTGCGCGAGCTTTGCCGCCAGATGGCGATCATTGCGGAGGGCCGCGTGATCGTGCAGGGCGATCCGGAGGTGGTCATCGCGGGTGTCGCGGGCCGGCTCTGGGAGCGGGCGATCGACAAGCGGGACGTGGAGCTGGTGGAGCAGAGCTTCCGCGTGATCTCCTGGCGGCTCGTGGGCGGGCGGCGCGTAGTGACCGTCTACAGCGAGTGGCCGCCCGAGGAGGGCTTCCGGCCCGTGGAGGCGGACCTGGAAGACGCCTACTTCCTGCACACCGGCGCCGCGGGAAGGCTGGCGTAGTATGCTGGACGTGATCGTCTTCGAGCTTCGGTTCCGGCTCCGTCAGCCCGCAACGTACCTCTTCTTCACGCTTCTCCTCGTCCTCGGATTCCTCTGTTACTGCACGGAGGCGGTCCGCGCGACGAGCGAAGAGTCGGTCAAGGCGAACGCGCCTACGACCGTCGCGTCGCTGATGTCCACGTTCACCGTGCTGGGCGCGATCATGGTCGCCGGCCTGATGGGCACTTCGGTCTACCGCGATTTCGAGCGGCGGGCGCACGAGCTCTACTTCACGACGCCGCTGCGCAAGGCCGACTACGTGTTCGGCCGCTTCATCGGCTGCTATCTCGTCACGCTCATGGTGTTCGCAGGCCTGATGATCGGCATGCCGCTCGGCGCCGCGATGCCCTGGATCGACGCTGCGCGCCTCCTTCCGGTACGGATGGAGACTTATCAGATCGCGTTCGTGCTCATCGTCGTCCCGAATGTGCTGCTGACCGGCGCGCTCTTCTTCATGGTCGGCGCGTTTACCCGAAAACTGACCACGATCTACACCACCGGACTGCTCCTGATCGTGGCCTGGGGACTCGGCGTCAACTCGCTGGACCGGATAGACAATCGCACGCTCGCCGCGATGCTCGACCCGTTCGGCGTGCGCGCAATCTCGGAGACGATCCGGTACTGGACGGCGGCCGAGCGCAACGACAATCCTCTCGCGCTCAGCGGTCCGCTGCTCTGGAACCGCCTCCTGTGGACCGGCGTCGCGGTCGTGGTTCTGGCGATCGGGTACTGGATGTTCAGCCTGAACGCGCAGCCCTGGAGCATCGCCGCGCTGCTGCCTCGCCGCAGCCTGCCTTCGGAGCCGCGCGCTCCATCCGCGCCGGCCGGCGAATTCATCGCATTCGCGCCGTCGCTCGCGTACCGGCCGTTCGCGACGACGGTAAAGCTTGCGCGGTTCTACTTCGTCCAGATAGTGCGGAGCGCCACGTTCCAGGTGGTCCTTGTGGCGGGCATGATCGCCGTCTGCATCTCAGCCGTGAACGCGGACCAGATTTTGGTGACGCCGGTCTATCCGGTCACGCGGATCATGGTCACGGATATCGCGCAGACATTCGCCGTCTTCACGATCGTGCTGATCACGTTCTATGCCGGCGAGCTGACATGGCGGGAGCGGGTGCAGCGCGTGGACCAGCTCGCGGACACGCTCCCGGTCTCGACGGCCCAGGTCTGCCTCGCGAAGATCGCCGCCGTGATCCTGCTCGTCGCCGCGCTGAACCTGGCGCTGATCGCGGCCGGCATCGGGACGCAGGCGTTCAAAGGCTACTACCTCTTCGAACCAGGTCTCTACTTCGGCTATCTTTACGGCGCGGTCCTCCCGGAGATGGCGTGCTACGCTCTGTTCGCCTTCTTCGTCCATTCCGCGGTGAACCATAAGTTCGCATCGCACGTTATCGTCATTACGACCTTCGTCCTGACCGCATTCCTGCCGGAGATCGGCGTCGAGCACGGCATGTTCCATCTGATGAGCGTGCCGGAGATCACTCTCTCCGACATGAACGGCTTCGGTCCGTTCCTGCGTCCGGCCGCGATGTACAGCATCTACTGGCTCGCGTTCGGGGCGATGCTCACGTCCCTGACGATCAAGATGTGGACGCGTGGGACCGAGCCGCCGAAGGGACTGCGGAGGCCGATGGCCCGGCTGGGCGGATTGGGCCGCGCCGCAACGGCCGTCGCGGCCATGATCTTCCTGGCCAGCGGCGGCGTCATCGCGTACAACACGCTGGTTCTCAATCCATTCCGGACGAAGAAGGGCGACCTGGCCGACCACGCGCGGTATGAGCGCGTCTATAAACCCAGATTCGCCGGGGTTCCGCAGCCCCACGTCGTCGGGCTTTCGATCGACATGCGCCTCTTTCCGGAGCGGCTTGAGTACGACGTGTCCGGCCGTTGCCGGCTGCGCAACGAGACGGCTTCCGACGTCGATCGGTTGATCGTGAACATCGACCGCGACCTGACGGTCCGGTCGCTCGCCGCCAGCCTGCCGTATCACCGCGATCTGAGCGATCGGCGCGCCGGCATATACACGCTGAAGCTGGACCGGGCGCTCCGGCCCGGCGACGAGATGGCTCTCGATTTCGTCGAAGCCTACGACCGCCGCGGCTTCGCGAACGGGACCCAAGAGACGTCCATCGCGAATAACGGCACGTTCCTGTCGCACTTCGAACCGCACTTCGGCTACCAGCGGGAGCACGAAATCGACGATGGCCGCGAGCGCGAGCGCCACGGTCTGCCGGCGCGGCCGCTTATGCCGCCGCTGAGCGATAAGACGGCTCGCGACCACAGCTACATCGCGAACGATTCCGATCTGATCGACTACGATGCGACCATCCGCACCGCTCCGGATCAGATCGCGGTGACACCGGGAGCTCTCGTCCGCGAGTGGATGCAGGACGGGCGGCGCTGCTTCCACTATCGGATGAGCGCCCCGATCCGCTATTTCGTGTCCGTGGTTTCCGCTCGGTACAGAGTCTATACCGACTCCTGGACCGCGAAGGACGGCCGCACGGTGCCGATTTCGATCTACTACCACCCCGGCCACGAATACGACCTGGCGCGGATGGCGAACGGCGCGAAAATGTCCCTGGCCTACTGCTCCGAACAGTACAGCCCCTATCGGTTCGACCGGCTTCGCGTTGTCGAGTTCCCGGACTATGCGCAGTTCGCGCAATCGTTTGCCGGCACGATACCGTATTCTGAGGGAATCGGGTTCCTGGCGCGCGTTCAGGATCGGACCGCGACGCGCGACGGCGACATCGACTACCCGTTCTACGTGACGGCCCACGAGGTAGCGCACCAGTGGTGGGCGCACCAGGTCATCGGCGCCGACGCGGAGGGGTCCGAGATGTTGTCGGAATCGCTGGCGGAGTACACGGCGCTCATGGTCACGGAGCGTGCCTACGGCAGGGAGCGCATGCGCAAGTTTCTTCGGCTGGACCTGGACCGTTACCTATCCGGCAGGGCAGAGGACGAGTATGGCGAGAAGCCCCTGGCGCGCGCGCAGCACCAGCAGTACATCCACTACGAGAAGGGCGCGCTCGTCTGGTACGGGATGCGCGAGCAGTTGGGCGAGGCAGCCGTGAACGCCGTGCTGGCGGGCTTCCTTCGGGCGTATGCGCACGCGCAGCCGCCCTATCCCATCTCCGAAGACCTGATCGCCCGGCTGCGCGCGGCGGCGCCGAAGTCGATGCAGGGCGCGATCACGGACGCGTTCGAAAAGATCACCACGACCGGCTGCCAGGCGCTCTCCGCGCGGAAAGTCAAGACGGCGACGGGCTGGCACGTAGACTTCCATACCTGCATCGACAAGTACCACTACGACGAGAAGGGGAACGCCACACCGGCGCCGGTGGACGATTGGGTCGAGGTGGGGGTCTTCGGCAAGCCCCGGGCAGGCAGCGCGGAGCCGGGCAAGGCGCTTTCGCTCGCTCGCGTTCACCTGAACAGGGAGTGGTACGACTTCGCGTTCGACGTGACGGAAGAGCCGGCCAGCGCCGGCATCGATCCCAACTTCAAGCTGATCGACCGCTACCCGGATCAACACATGATACCGATCACGCCCGGCGCCCCGCAGCCGCGCACATGGAAGACCGCAAACCGATGATCTCCGTCGAGAACGTCAGCAAGCAGTTCACGGACAAGCGCCGCGGTGTCATTCGCGCAGTAGACGGAGTATCGTTTGCGGCCGAGCCTGGGGAGATCTTCGGACTGCTCGGCCCCAACGGAGCGGGCAAGACCACGCTCCTGCGCATCCTCGCGACCATCCTGGCGCCCACATCCGGAACGGCCGTGATCGCCGGATGCGACATCGTGCGAGATGCCGCCGGCGTGCGCCGCCACATCGGCTATCTGAGCGGCGGCGCCGGACTGTACGAACGGCTCACAGGTCGGCAGGTCCTGCGGTATTTCGCAACGCTCTACGGCCTTAGGGACGGCGACGCGCGCCTCCGCATCGACCGGCTGATCGACGAGCTGGACATGTCGGACTACATCGACGGCCGGTGCGACAAGTACTCGACCGGCCAGAAGCAGCGCGTTTCGATTGCCCGCGCCGTCATCCACGATCCGCCGATCCTCTTTCTGGACGAGCCCACCTCGGGTCTGGACCTGATCGCGGCGCGCACGGTCATCCGCTACATCCGGGATGCCTGCGCGGACGGCAAGTGCATCATCTTCTCCACGCACATCATGAGCGAAGTGGAGGCGCTCTGCAGCCGAATCGCCATTATCTACGAGGGAAGAGTTGCCGGCATCGGCAC
>DATGJU010000606.1:0-4344 GCA_035295045.1 Chthonomonadaceae bacterium | reverse complement strand
GTGGAAGCCTGCGTCGCGAAGCAGCTCGGCCAGCATCACAACTCCGGCAGCAGGCTCCGGCGTGCCGGACTGGCAGGTGATCTGGTGCGCGTAGATGTCGCGGCCCGTCATCATCGTCGTGTGGCCGGGATAGGTCGGAATGTGCGGACTAAAGTGGCTGGTGAACAGCACTCCCTCCGCGGCCACGCGATCGATGTGTGCACTGGTGCGGCGGAAGTGGCCGTAGCAGGAGAGCCGGTCGGCGCGAGTCGTATCGAGGCTGACGAGGATCACATTCACGGCGGCCTCCTAAAACTTGAGGCTTTCGACGTTCTCCTTGGTGATCTCGAGCCGCAGCGGCAGCGTGACCAGCGCACCGCGGACCTGGATTGCGCCGTCGTCCATCTTGTCGCCGTCTTTCGGCGGCTTTCCGTCCAGCGCCGCGCGAACGAGCTTCGCGGTGTCGTAGGTGAGGTTTTGCGGGTCCCAGAGGTAGAGGCCTGTGACGGACCCGGCTTCGAGATAGGCCTTGTTCTCCGACGGCAGCCCAAGGCCCCACACCTTCACCTTGCCGACTTTGTGGAGCGTCTGGAGGGCCTCCGCGGCGCCGCGCGGGCTCGGGGAGTTCGTCGCGGCGATGCCGACCGCCTCCGGATGAGCCTGCAGCGCCGCGAGCGCCATGGATTTGGCCTTGTCGGTGTTGTCGTCGTTGTAGACCGTGTCCGCGATCTTGATGTTCGGATGCTTCCGGAGCTCTCCGGTGATGCCCTCCAGGTGCTTGTTGAGGTTCTCCGCGGTCTTTCCGCCACTGAAGAGAAGTACGGCGCCCTTGTCGTCGATGCTCTTTGCGAGCGCCTTCGCGATGTCCGCGCCGATCTGCACGTCGTCGACCGCGGCGACGTAGAACTCGCGCGGACTGTCCGGCGCGTCCGAATCCCACGTGAATACGCGAACGCCGGCGTCTTTCGCCTTTTGCAGCGCCGGCTTGATGGCCTGCGAGTCGTTCGGCGAAACGACGATCGCGTCCGGGTGGCCCACGATCGCCTGCTCGACGATATCTTTTTGCGCCGCTGCCGCTGCCGGCCCGGGCGCGGGCGCCAGGTACTGGACCGTGGCGTTTAGGGCAGGATCGTCGTTGGCCTGCTGCGCGCCGGCCTTGCAGGCCTCGCTGTAGCTAAGTCCACCGACCTTGAAGACAAACACGATCTTTTTCTTTGCGCCGGCCGCCGGCGCGGTCCCGCCCGCGGCGCTGGTTCCGGGGGGAGGCGCCGCCGGCGGGCTCGGGGTCTGCTCCTTTTCGCAGCCGGCAACCAGGACGCATGTCAGGGCGGCGAGCGCGGCAAGCGGCAGGACGCCGCCTCGCGTCTGGCGCTTAGATATCGTTGTGCGCATGGAGTCTCCCTCTTATCATTTAATCAATGCAGGCGCAGGGACCGCGCCTTCGCGCGGACCGTATTGCGCTCTACTCTTCGAGGCCCTCGAGCATTTCCCACGCCTCGCGAATCGACTCGCCGATGGCCGATACCGCCGTCCCGATCTGCTGGGCGGTAACGATTAGCGGCGGCTCCATACGGATGACGTTGGGATTGTTCAGCGTGTAGGCGGCGATCACTCCACGGCGGGCCATCCCATTGATCGTCAGCTCCGCCACGTCCTTGACGGCAAACTCTATCCCAATCATGAGACCCTGTCCGCGGACCGCGGTAATTACGCCGGGCAGCGCCTCCATTATGGCGCCGAGGCCCGCCATTAGCTCGGCTCCGCGCTCGGTCGCGTTGGCGCAGAGATCCTCGTCGATCGTTGCCTCGATGGCGGCCATGGCGGCGGCGCAGGCGAGAGGATTCCCACCGAACGTGCTCGTGTGGATCAGCGGATTCTCGCCGAAGGCGCGATCCCAAATCTCCGGCGTGGACATCGTTACGCCGATGGGCATGACGCCCCCGCCGAGCGCCTTTGCGAGAGTCATGATGTCCGGCGCCACGTCGTCGTGCTCAACGGCAAACATTTTGCCGGTGCGGCCGAGGCCTGTCTGGACCTCGTCGACGATGAGCAGGACGGCGCGCTCGTCGCAGAGCCGGCGAAGGCCTGAAAGGTAGCCGGCAGGCGGGGTGACGATACCGCCCTCGCCCTGAATCGGCTCGATAATGATGGCTGCCGTATGGTCCGTGACGGCGGCGGCCGCAGCGTCAAGGTCGCCGAAGGGAACGTGGACGTATCCGGGCACCATCGGCTCGAAGGGCTTGCGGTACTTCTCCCGGCCCGTCGCGGCCAGGCTGCCCATGCTCTTTCCGTGAAAACCGCCCTGCGCGCTGACGAAATCGGTACGGCCGGTGGCGATGCGTGCGATCTTGACGGCCGCCTCTACGGCTTCCGTCCCGCTGTTGGAGAAGAAGCTGTACTGCAGGGCGCCGGGAGCGATTGCGGCCAGACGTTCGGCGAGAAGCGCCTGCGGGCCGTTGAAGAATGTCCGCGTCGCAAGCGGCATACGGTCGAGCTGGGCGTGGACGGCGGCAACGACGCGCGGATGGCGGTGGCCGAGCGAGAAGACGCCGAATCCGCCGACGAAATCGAGATACTCCGCGCCGGACAGAGTGGTGACGATGCAGCCCTGCGCGGAGGTCTCCACGTCACCGAAGCCGCCGAACTGGAGGAGGCGGGCCAGGCCGGGGTTGACGAAGTCCTTCGTAAGGCCGATGATCGCGTCAATCTGCGCCGACGTGTCCGCGGGCAGCGGGTTTTGCGAAGTCGGCGGCGTCAATTCGCCGGCTCCGTTACGCCCAGCACGACGCGCGCGGCCGGGCTGAGGCGATCCCATGTCTCGCGACACAGGTATCGCTGCTGATTGAGCTGCTGCTGCTGATGGCGGCGGCAGAAATAGCCGTGCATTACGCGTCTCGGCCCGTTCGTACGGTTGACCGTCCCGCCATGCCACGTGTGGCTGTTCACCACGACCACGTCGCCGGGCTGGCCGAGCACGAGGATTTCGTCCGGGTGCGGCGCGGTCGGGTCCGGCATGTCGTCGGAGGGGGTCTTGCCGGTTCGGTGAGAGCCAGGCACGACACGCGTGGCGCCATTGTCCGGCGTCAGCGCGTCCAGCATCCACAGGGAGTTGCAGACCTGATAGTCACCGACGGTTTCGAGCCGGCCCCAATCGGCGTGCAGGCTCTGGAGGCCCTGCCCCGGAAGGGCGTTGCGGCTGTTCAGCGAGGAGAGCTTCAGGTCGTATTGAAGGACGTGCGCAATGGCGGCCAAGACGCGCGGCTGCGTGATGACGACGTGAAACATCTCGCCTTTATTGATCAGATCCGATAGCCGGTCCGTGCCGCGTTCCTGATGTACCTCCGTGCCGGCTTTGTCGCCTTCGGCCTCCAACAGCTCGGCTTGCCGACGCTTGATTGCCTCCACCTGGCCTGGCGTTAGGATACGCGGCAGGTGGAGGTAGCCGAGCTCATCCAGCTGGCGCTTTTCGTCGGTCGAGAGGTGACCCGGCATGGCGCCCAGTTCGGCGAGCGCCTCTTTGATGTCCATGAGAGAGACCTTCCGCTACTCGATGGTCGCGATGGCTTCGATCTCGACGTCCACGTCGAGCGGCAGCCTTGCGACCTGGACGCAGGTCCGAGCCGGCCGGACGACACCGAAATACTCATTGTAGACCGCGTTGAGACGCGCGAAATTCTCCATGTCGGCGAGGAAGACAGTCACCTTTACGCAGCGCTCGAGGTCGGAGCCGGCGGCCTTCAATATCCTTTCGACGTTGGCGATGCACTGGCGGACGGCGGCTTCGAAGTCATCGCGAACGACCGTCTTCGATTCCGGGTTCATCGGTACCTGGCCGGAGACGAAGACGAGGTTGCCGCTGATGATTCCGGGGCTATAGGGCGCGCCAGATACAGGAGCGCCGACGTTTACTGCTTGCTTGGGCATGGATTTGGCTTTCTGGTTTTTGTTTGGGGTGATGGGACCGATAGGACAGATAGGACCTATACCATGGACTGAATGGTTGATCAGGCGTATAGCGGGCCATAGGTTTGGCACGCCCGGTAGTCTGCGGCCTGGGGATCCAGGCCGCCGAAGCGGGTCCAGACGCTGGGCCGGAAAACCCGCGCCTCCGGTACGTTGTGCATGTCGACCGGGATGCGCAGCAGGGCAGCAAGCGAGATCAGGTCGGCGCCTATATGGCCGTGCGAGATCGCGCCGTGGTTGGCGCCCCAGGCGTTCATCACGCTATACACGTCTGCGAATGGACCGCTGCCGGTGAGATTCGGGACGAACCAGGTGCTGGGCCAGGTCGGGTTCGTGCGCGCGTCGAGCACATCGTGAACGGCGTCCGGGAGATCGACGGTGTAGCCCTCGGCGATCTGGAGC
>DATGJU010000605.1:0-3433 GCA_035295045.1 Chthonomonadaceae bacterium | reverse complement strand
CAGAGCGCCCGGGCGTCGCGCCGGCCGCCGACGCGGTCGTAGAGAGCCGCCCGCCGACCTGGCCGGAGCTGGAGGCGCTGATCCGCGCCGTGGGCTGGGAACGGTACACGAATTTCGAGACGGCGCCGCGCGTGCTGGAGGCGGCGGTCTATGCCGCGATGGCCGTCGCCGACGGCCGCGCGGTCGGCTGCGCGTTCATTACCGACGACGGCGCGGGCTTCTACTATGTGCGCGATGTAATCGTCCACCCGGAGTGGCAGGGCCGCGGTGTCGGGACGCGAATGATCGAGGCGCTCATGGAGCGCCTACGCGCGGAGGCGCCGGCTCACTCGCTCGTAGGCCTGTACACGGGCGAGAGCCTCCACGACTTCTACGCCCGCCACGGCTTCCGCGGCCCCGCCAACGGGCTGTACGGCATGTCGCAGGTGCTGAAGTGACCGCATCCGCGGTCACGAGGAGCGGCCCATGAGTCTTCGAGATGACGCCTGGCGCTTATTGACCGAGTGGACGCAGGGCGAGAGTCTGCGGCGGCACGCACTGGCGGTGGAGGCCTGCATGCGCTGGCACGCCCGCAAGTTCGGCGAGGACGAGGATCTGTGGGCCGCCACCGGCCTGCTCCACGACTTCGACTATGAGCGCAACCCGGACGCGCCAGCGCACCCGACGGTCGGCATGGCCTACCTGCGCGAGCACGGCTGGCCGGAGCCGCTCGTCCACGCCATCGGCGGCCATGCGGAGTACCTGGGAATTCCGCGGGAGACGCTCCTCGACAGGGCGCTCTTCGCGGTCGATGAGCTGTCCGGCCTCATCGTGGCATGCGCGCTCATCCGGCCCAGCAAGTCGCTCGCCGAAGTCACGCCCGAAAGCGTGATGAAGTCGTACCGTAAGCCCGCGTTCGCGCGCGCCGTCAATCGCGAGGATGTGCGGCGGGGCGCGGAGGAGCTGGGCGTGGCCCTGGAAGAGCACGTCGCTAACTGCCTTGCGGCGCTGCAGGAGGCCGCGCCCGCGCTGGGACTCTAAGCAGCCGGATGGACCAACGTCGTGCATTCTTCGATCGCCTTGACATATATTCCACAAGGTTTGAGCGTGGGCTTACCGTGAGACTGCATTGCGGGTCCCGACTCGCAGTGGCCGGTTCCGTCGTCGGGAGCCGGCCACAACCGTTTTCCCGGCCCGGCCGCTTGCCCGTTGGGATGCGACCGCCGTGGCCAGGGCGGGCCTCATTTGACTGTCAGCTTACGAAAGAATACGTCGACCGTCCCATCGGTCGCCTGGGGATAGCAGCCGGCCTTGAAGTAGTCCAGGAACTTCCAGTAGCTGAGGTCCCGCCGAAGCTTCTGCTCGCCGTCTACGTCAATTGTCAAGATGCGGTCCTTCACGACGATGTCGACCAGGACGAATCCATCGCCCACCGCGCGCTTCAGCGGGACGATCTCGGTCTTTCTGCCTTCCGCGTCCGTCTTGATCGCCGCGACGAGATCGCCACTATTCCGCGCGATGCGGAGGAGCGGCGGCGCGTCGCTGTGGTCCGCCTGAATCCCGTGGATCTGCAGCGTCGTCACTTTGTCCGGCTTCAGGTGGGATGCCACGCGAAACTCGCCGGAGAGCGCGTGCTCGCCATCGAGCGTCCAGTTCGCCACGTGGCGCAGCTCCGATCGCACGGAGCGCGCGTGCGGAGTCGGGCCCTTCTCCGTGGCGTCGAGGTGAAAGCACATCTCTTTCGCGCCGCTCAGGTAGAAATGGTCGGAGGAGTAGCCCGTCAGCTCCTTGATCTCTTTCGGGCCAGGGATCTGCAGCTTCCAGTCGCGAAGATCGAATGCGGCGTCCGGCGCGCCGCGACCCGGCGCCTGCGCGATTCCTCCGAGCAGCGCCAGCATCACCGCGATGATCTTCACGAACTTCATAGCGAAGCCTCCTGACCGTGGAGCTGATTGGATTGCGGCCGTATAAGGTATCGTACCCAGTTTACGGCCGCACAGCGATCGGAAGCGCGGCGGCGCACTACGCAATGGCAGGACGGGCAGCTGACAGTCACGCAATGGTTTGTATCTTGCTCATCGTCACGGACGCAATCGCAAGCGTCGGGGCTTCCAATTCTGCATCCCATGGCGTCGGGTATGACTCAACGCCGGTCTACCGGCTCGGCGTTGGCTTGAGCGCCCAGAGCCCATCGCTCCAGCTCGCCGAGTACATGATCCGGTTCTTCCGGTCGAACGCCATCTCGAACGGCTCCGACGAGAACCGCTGCGCGCCGCCCGCGTAGGGCGTCCACGTAAGTCCGTCGGACTCCGGCGACGTAAAGAACGGCTCGTTCTTATTCGAGCACGCCGTATACAGCGTCTTGCCGTCGCCGCAGATTCCCATGTACCAGCTATAGACCAGGCCGGTCTTGACCTGCTGCCAGGACGCGCCGTTGTCCGTGCTGCGGACCGGGTACTGGTAGCCACCGGAATAGAGCACGCCGGCGCGCGTGCGGTAGAGCTGATTGCCGCCGTGCGCCATCTGCCGCTCATAGACCTGGGACCAGATCGCGCCGCCGTCGGTCGTTCGGTAGAACCCTCCCGCCTGCGCCGTGAAGAGCCACGTCCTGCTGTCTCCCTGGCGCGTTCCCCGATCGTAGAGAAAGAAGATGGCCATTCCGTATCCGCGCGCTGAGCCGGAGGGCGGCGCATGAGCGATCCAGGCGCCGCCGCCGTCCCTGCTCTCCAATATGCCGCAGTTGTCCGAGCCGCGCCAGGGCGAGTGGAAGCTTACGAGGACGTGCCGGAAGTCGGCGGGATCCACCGCAATCGAGTAGAGGTCGCGGGTGCCGATCCGCGGATCGTCGGCTGCCGTGGCGAAGCCCTGCGGCATCGTCCACGTCTCCCCGCCATCGCTGGAGGTCCAGAATCCGGGCGTCGCGCCTCGGACTCCGTCGACGCAGTAGAGTCGATTTGTGTCGTGCGGGTCGATCGCGACGTGGATCGGCTCGTCCAGCGGGCCAATCTTCCGCCAGGTCGAGCCGCCGTCGGTCGTCTTGTACAGCCCGCCCTTCGTGACATCGTAGGTGCAAACGCAGAGGTAGATGGTCGCCGGACGCTCAGGGTCGATTGCCAGCCCCTGGCAGAAGACGTGGTTTTCCGCGGTCATCGTCACGCCCGACGGGGTGATGTTCCGCCAGGGAGCGCTGGATGGTAGTTGGCAGCTGGCAGCTGGTTGTCGGCTGCAGGAGGCGGCGCCGGCCGGCGGCAGACGGCAGACACTACTCGGCGGAGTCATCCCGCCACAGGCGGTCAGCGCCGCCAGGACTGCGGGCGCGGCGAGAGAATTCCGCCTGATCGTTGCGCTGGACCGCGGCAGACGCCCGCCCCCGCGCCGCATTGCCATCGCCGCGAGCGAACTCCACGTAATCATTGCTCTCCTCCAGTTTATGATGTGGCCATTTGGAAGGCGG
>DATGJU010000604.1:0-17548 GCA_035295045.1 Chthonomonadaceae bacterium | reverse complement strand
TGCGCTCGATTGCCGCGAGGACGACTACTCGTGGTGCGCTACGAACGCCCGCCGCGAGCTGATCCCCACGATCCATTTCGAGCGCGAGATCCGCGAGGGCATCGAGGACTACCGGTACATGCTCACGCTCGCCGAGCTGCTCCGCGCCCGGCCAAATCATCGCGCCGCCGCCGCGGCAGCGCGCCTGCTGCAGGAGCGGCTGGCCGCGTTCCAGCTCGGCGACCGCGACCATGAGGCGAAGTGGCCCGTCCGGGACTACCGGGAGTACCGCCTCAAGCTGGCGCTCGCGATCGAGGCGCTCTCGAAGCGGGATTGACCACACGGCTTCGCCTAGGGGCACTGAGAGACAGAGAAAACGAAAGAGGAATACGCAGAATGTACAGCGCGCTTAGTCCAGGGGCGATTCACGTACGGGCGGGGAATCTGGCGGAAGCGATGGCGGCGGCGAAGACCGGCGGATTCGGCGGCGTCGAGTTCAATTCGGCGGAGGTCGCGGACCTGATCGAAGCTCGGGGCGTCGAGCACGTCAGGAGCTTGTTTGCGGACGCCGGCGTCCGGCCGGCCGGATTCGGCCTGCCGATCGATTGGCGCGGCGACGAGGACGGCTGGCGCGCGGGGCTCGAGCGGCTGCCACGGCTCGCTCAGGCGGCAGCTGCGATCGATGGAGCGCGCACGATGACATGGATCATGCCGTGTTCGAACGACCTGCCGTTCGAGCAGAATCTGGCGTTCCACGTCGACCGCTTCACGCCCATCGCGGAGATCCTCGCAGCGCACGGCTGCAGGCTCGGCCTGGAGTTCATCGGACCGCGGACGCTGCTCAGGAGCCGGCAGTACCCCTTCGTTCACACGATGGGCGGCATGCTCGAAATGGCCGCAAAGATCGGCCCCAACGTCGGCCTGCTTCTGGACTGCTGGCACTGGCACACGTCCGGGGGCACAGTGGAGGACCTTCTGCTGCGCGATCCCAAGAACGTGGTCTACGTGCACGTGAACGACGCGCCGCGCGGCGTCGGGATGGACGAATACGTAGACAACCAGCGTGGCTTGCCGGGCGAGACCGGGGTGATCGATATCGCCGGCTTCCTGCGCGCCCTGGACGAGATCGGCTACGACGGCCCCGTGACACCCGAGCCGTTCAAGGAGGAGCTGAAGGAGCTGCCGGACGATGCGGCACGGCTGCGGACGGTGGGCGACTGCATGCGGAAGATATTCGCCCAAGCCGAATTGTAAGATTATCCGACACTCCCGTCCAGAAACCGGGGCGCCGGGCCGGCGCGTTTGCCGTCCCGCCGGATCCACAGGCCACCTGTTTGCCCCGCCGCGCCCGTCGGGACGTCCTGCGCCCTGGTCGAGGGCCGCCCCACGGGCTCAGGCGTGAATTTGAAGTGGCGCCCCTGGTCGACCGCTATCGGGACCGCGATGCGCGAAGGGTCGCGCTCTGCTAATGCTGAGTAAACGCTGGACTGATATACTCGCTTCACAGCAACGATCCAGGATCTCCGGTACGCAGCGAACCGCGAGTTGGTTGGCGGCGCCGAGGACGGGACCTGTTGCCGGCCGGCATTTACAGGGAGGCACTATGTTTGGAATCAGGTTCGTACTCGGTCTTGCGGCGATGGCAGCCTGTTTCACGGTGGCGGCATACCGTTCCGTGGATGCGGCGCCGCTTCAACGGCAAGCCGCGCCCTATACGTTTGATGTCCCGGCTGGCTGGACAGCGACGGCTGTCGGTGGTGACGGAACGGTCGTCGCACATGGCGACGCCTACGTGCGAATCGTCAAAGTGGCCGGCGGCGCGCAGGACGAGTCTCTGGTCAAGAAGGTCGTCGACCAGATCGGCGAGCAGTGGATGCGGTTCAAGCAGGATAGCCGCGGACTATTGAAGCTGGACGGCAACCAGGGCATCTACCTCTTCGTCTCGGGCGTCAATCCGAAGGGCGTCGAGGCGACGATGCGGATCGATGCCGCCCCGTTCGGCGAAGACGCGTATATGCTCATCATGTCGGCGCCGTCCGATGCATTCGTCCGCTTCCAGCCCGCCTTCCAGCAGATCGAGAAGAGCTTCGCGATGTCTTCCGGTCGCGCCAGGTCCAAGCCCTCCAGTGAGGCGGCCGGCGGCTCGACGCCGACCGGGTTCAAAGTCGTGGACGAGGCCGGCGGCGGCCGCATCCTCTTCACTCCACTCTCCGGCGTGTCTTCCGGCCCGGAGGCCTTCCGATCCGGCCTGGCGCGAATTCGCGGATACTTCGACGAGTCGCCGAAGCTTCTAAGCGGCGTCGCCAGCAAGGACCACAACCTGACGGTCTCCGTCTTCAACGCCACGCTGAAAGGAAGCCCCGTCACGGGGCTCGCCACCGCAGCCTATGACCCGGAAGGCAACTCTGATTTCGCAATCGTGTTCGACAGCTCCGAACACCTGAAATCATCGCTTGCGCCGATGATGCGACACGTCAGCGACATGGCTCTGGCCGCGATCGAGCGCTCGAAGCCGGCAGCCTCAGGCCTGGAGCTTGATTTCGCGCGATTCAATGCGGAAGCGGCACACGTAGCACTGACGAGCACGCAGTATCCCGGCGGCATCGGGAGCGTCGGGATCGCTGCCGGCTACACGCCGCACCTTCAGGGCACGGGCACCGCCGTAGCGCTCGGTGACGACGGATCGTACATGAACGTCATGGGGTTCGACGGTATGTGCGACCCGCGCGGCAGTCTCTACAAGAGTCAACACCAGCTTGAGCTGCTTGCCGGCCCTAACTTCCATCCAACTCCAGATGGACGGGTTTGGATCGAGTACGATCCGAACCCTGTGACTGCGTGGAAAAAATTCGTGACCGAGCACTCCAGGCTGCGAGGTACCGAAGATGCCAATCCTCAAGTACTGCGGGATGAGGCGATGAAGGGCGTCCCGGGCGGATGGACAGGAAGATTGGTCTCCGGGACGATGACCGTGCGGGGCGAGACCTTCGCATTCACCGGCTCGCTGATGACAAGCCCGCCGCCGCCTCCGGTCGGAAGCTGGTCGTTAAGCATAACGATTCTCGCCGCTCCGATAAAGAACGCCGCGAAGGACTTTCCCGCCCTCATCGCGATGCAAAAGTCGGTCCACCTGGACGTGGCGGCCTTGCGGGACCACGCCAATCGCTTCATGGCCCGGATGAACGAACAGACCGCGCAGTGGATGGCCGAGAACAGGGCGGCCGGCGACGCGGCCCGTAATAGAAGTGTGGCCAGCTCCATGGAACATGCGCGGGCCACGCGGGACACCATGGACCGCTCTACCGCGGGGTTCATCAATCACATTCTGGATCGGAGCGTAGTCCGGCACGAGCCCACGGGCGCGCACGCCACGCTCGATAGTAATCTTGCGAGCGCGCTGGAGCGCTCCGATCCGCAGAACTTAACCCCGGTGCCGATCAGCCAGTACGTGAAGGGAGTCGACTACTGACGATCCCCGCCTGACGCCCAGTCCGCCTCCGCGAGCAGTGCCCGCATGGAGGCGGGCGTCAGGCCGAGGCGCTCGGCGTTGTCGATAAGATCCTGCAAGTCTATCCCGTACCAGTTTCGCTTTGCGGGGTCGCACAGGCCGGCAATGTTGGAGGAGCGAACGGCTGCCGTTACGTCCGCGTTAAGTGTCGCCGGTGGCCCCATCTGAGTGGCGCGATAGGTGCGGGAGGCTGCGTCGGCTTGCGGGCCACAGTGACCCTGGCCGTGTGCATTGCCGCCAAGGACTCCGGCCTCACCAGCATTGCGGCGCGCGCGCCAGGCGTGCAGGCTCATTGCGCCGGAGCGGAGGCCGGCGGCAAAATCGGGGCGGTTCTGCAGCATGAAGCGGGACGCGAGGTCGCGGCGGCCGATGCGCCGGGCCATCTCGCCGAAGCTGGCGGCGGCGAAGTAGTACATGCTGTAGTCGACGAACGCGGGGAAGTGCGGCATGGCAGCGAAACAGCCGCCGACGAACTCCGCCGACCAGTCGGCGTCGGAGAGCGTAAGATCGGCGTATCGGCGCAGGCGCCCCGAAAGGTGCGGACCGCCCCACGCCTCCGCGAGGAGCTCGCCCAGTCGCTGGATGCCGATCAGTGTGAGTGGTATGCCGGTACTGAACAGCGGATCGACGAACGCGGCGGCCGAAGGCAGCATCGCCCAGCCCGGCCCGGTCGCGGCGCCGGACCTGAACGCGAGCCGGTCCGACGCGAGCCAGGGCTGCACGCGTTGGGCGCAGGCGAACTGCGCGCCGACCGTCGGGTATCGCGCGAGAAGCCGGCTCCACGCCCTCTCGCGATCGGAGAGGTCGAGCTCGGCCGCCAGCTCCTCCGTCACCGAGAAACCCGCACTGGTGACGCCGTTCCCAAAACGGAGCACCCACATCCAGCCGTCGTCGAAAACGTGGTGCAGTGCCGCATCGTCCGGACGGTAGGGCGCGCCTTCGGAGCGGCCGAACTGCGGCAGATCCTCCGTTCGCGGCACCTCTACGAAGTGCGAGAAGAGCCCGCGCGTTCGCGGAAACCCGACGAACTCGCGCTCCTCCAGACCCAGCGCCCTGTGCAGGAACCCGCGCGGCCCGGTCGCGTCGATCAGCAGCCGACACGTCTCGCGACGCTCGGAGCCGCGCCGGGCGAGCGTTACGATGCCGCCTGCCTCGCCGACCATCTCCAGCGTCGTCTCCGTCTCGTCGGAGTACTTCACGCCGAGCGAGATCGCCTCCTTGAGAAAGAAGTGATCCACGTCCGCGCGGAGCCAATGTGTATCCGAGACTTCGTCGGCGGGACTGGCGGCGACCAACAGCTCATTTGCGCGGTCCGCTCGCTTCTCAAAGTGAAGACCGGCCTCGTGCTTGTAGTAGGTAAAGCCGCGCTTCAGCCCACAGCCGATCTCAGGGTATGTCCGCTGCCAGGCGCCGTAGGTCGTAAGAGGGAGCAGGCGCGGAAGGTCGTAGCCACGCGCGATCTCCTCCAGCAGGAGATTCGTGAGCGGCGAGGTCGACTCGCCGACCGCAAACCGCGGATGCCGGCCCCGCTCGACCAGCTGCACGGACAGGCCCAGCCGCCTGGCGACCATGCCAAGCAGCGAGCCGCCAAACCCCGAGCCGACGATTATGAGATCGAAGTCGGTGATCATAATGGGTCGGCAGATTAACTACGACATCTGTCACACAGAATTGGTGACTTGATCCGTTGGACCCTGTTCATCTCCACGAGGCGCGCAGCCCGCGCCGGAGAGCAATCGCAGGAGTAGAACTGCTCGATGTCCCATAGGTCCGCGAGGACCCGGCCGCGGCGCAGGCCCAGGCCGTATTCGACAGCCGTCTCAAGATCGCGGAGACGCTGCGGGGGGAGACCGCCGCTCGCCGCGATCCGCTCGATCGCGCCGTTGCCGTGCCGCAGCGGGATAATGCAGCAAGTGGAGCCCCCGCAGTCGAAGGCGAGATCGATCGAGCGGCGCAGCCAGGCTGCGCCCTCCCCTTCGGCAACAAACGGCGGCCGGAGCAGCAGGAACACGCGGAGATCGATACCGGCCGCCTGCAGACGGCCGGCAGCGGTGCGAAAGTCCTCGACCGTAAAGCGCTTGTTGAGCCGGCCCAGCGCCTCCGGGCTCGCGGTTTCCAGGCCTATCGCGACCTCCAGCCGCGGGGCGAGCAGTCGCTGGAAGCGGAGGGTTCGCTGTCCGACGAGCGCAGGGTGGCACTCCACCACCACCCTGCCGAAGCCGGCGACGGCGGCGGCGATCTCGGCGTAGTCTTCCTGCGGGATCGCCGACGGGTCGAAGAAGCTGCCGGCGTTGTAAAGCTTAATCTGCGAGCGAGCGAGAAACTCAGCGGTCGCGCCGGCGAATTCCGGCAGCCGGGCGAGCGCGTGCCGGATTTGCCCCGCGATGGCTCCGCGCGGAACACGGTCGTCAAGCGTGTTGCGCCAGAGATCGCACATCAGACAGCGGTACGGACACTCGCGGTTGGTGAGGAAGATAGTCGCGGTGGGTATCTTCCCACCGCCGCCATCTGCCTCTGCCTCCGCCATGAAGGCATAAGGGACGAGCGGGTCCAACTGCGATTTGCCGGGCACCTGCAGCCGCAGCGCCTCGACCCAGCGAGTCCGCTCGCGCGGCGACGTGGGATAGGACTCGACCGCACAGTCGGATTGTAGCGCGGGGTCGGGCGGCACGTTCGGCGGCTATACGGGCGCCGCGTTGCCGGATATCCGGTCGCCGACCGGATCCCACGCCACCTGCAGCCGCTCCTCCCACTGACGCAGGAAGACCTGGCGGCACCAGGCCTTGTTCACGCGCCACCGCCGGTAGCTCTCTCCGCCCACGCCGTCCTGGAAGCGGCGTTTCGGATAGACCGGCATATCGACGCCGGTGGCCGCTCGCACGCCGGAACGGACGATCTCCGCCTTCATCGCGTAGAGCCGTTCAACGCTGCCGTTCAGCAGGCGGTCGAAGGGAATTGCGACGGCCGCGGCGATCGCTGCCCGGTCCGTGTAGGGCGAGAAGGCGTCGAATCCGTACCGCTGCGCCGGCGCATAGGTCCGAACGTAGGAGCGAGAGAGCCCGCCGGAGTAGGTCAGGCTGTGTTTGATCGCATCGACCCCCCAGCCCTCCTGGTAGAGCAGCGGGTTGCGCAGGACAC
The DNA here is from genome assembly GCA_035295045.1 of Chthonomonadaceae bacterium. Taxonomy (GTDB): domain Bacteria; phylum Armatimonadota; class Chthonomonadetes; order Chthonomonadales; family Chthonomonadaceae; genus DATGJU01. The sequence continues at coordinate 10,923 of DATGJU010000604.1, read as the reverse complement.
TGGAGAGCGTCAGGTCCGAGTCCTCCAGCGGATAGTCCTTCAGATTCTCGTCGCCGCCGTCGCCATCCAGAAGGTAGCGCAGCTCCGGATGCCGCTCGCGGATCCCGCGCAGCAGGCTCAGAGCCATCGCGGCGCACTCGACGTCCAGCGGATGGTAGTCTTCGATGACGCGGATCGCCTCCTCGAGGTCAACCTCTTCTGGCGAGGCCTGGATCGGCTGCCACTGCGCCTCCAGCCCGAGCTCTCGGACCATCGCCCGCGCCTGCTCGACGTCCTTTCCGCCGCCGAGGTCCAGCGTGAATGCCCGCAGGCGGTCCGCATCCTCACCCAGCTCAAGCAGTGCAGTGTGCGCCATGAGCAGCACGGACGCGCTGTCGATCCCGCCGGAGAACGCGATGCCGATCGGCGCGCCGGCAGGGGTCGCGGCCAGCCAGATCTTCAGCGCCTCGTAGGCGGCCCGCACATATGCGGCGCCCAGTGCGTCGACGTCCGCCGGCCCCTGCGCGACCGGTGGCTCGAAGAACCGGCGATAGCGCGGCGCCGGGTCCGGGCATCCGATCTGGTCGATTTCGAGCAGGTAGTGCGCCGGGACCATCCGCGTGTACAGCGGATCGAACTGCCAGCCGATCTTCTGTGAGTGGCACCAGTCGTAGAGCGTGTCGATTCGGTCCGCGACGACGAGGAACGGGCCGTGGAACATCTTTGCGACGAAATAGCGCAGCGGGAATCCGATCGTGCGGGCAAGCCGGACGGTCTGTCCGTTGCGCGCGACCGCCGAGAAGTGGCCGCGCGTCAGCGAGAGCGTCGCCACGTCGCCGCACCGGACGACATCTGCCAGTTCAGTCTCCTGCGGTCCAGTCCAGGCGCACGTTCTCACGCCGCTCAAATCGATGAGCCGCTCCACTCCTGCCAGCATCGCTTCCCTCCTTCACGCCGATCGAACCGCCTGCGGTCCTGCGTCGCCGTATCGTAACACATCAACCTTAAAGCAGGCTTAATTTACATAAAAAGGCGACCCGAGTGGGTCGCCTTTAAGCGCAGATTGCGTCGAAGCGAGGCCGAGCTTTAGATGCCAAACTTGCCGGCGCGAGGTGCGATGTCAGGATAGGCGCGCCTGACCGAGCTGATCCACTTTTCGGCCGTGGCGTGGACGGTGGATCCGTCCGCCTTGGCGTCCGCCGGCGTCACGTCCGTAAGCAGGTATTTGCGTACGACGAGCATCGTCCTGCCGCCTCTTTCGACGACCTTGAAATCGCCGGAGCGCAGCGGCGGCGCCTGGGCGCGCGTCAGAATCTCGACTGTGCGGCGATCGAGGATCGAACAGCGCTCGTAGGCGTTCCAGCCCTCCGCGCTCGCCTTTACGTAGATGATCTCATGGCCGCCGATGCCCCACAGATATGGCCCGGCCTGGTCCACGTGCGGCGGCGGTGAAATCGGTACCATCACCTGTGCCGAGGCGGCGCGGCCAAACAGCGTTAGGGCAAACAGCAGCGTTAGTACCGTCCATTTCATGGAAAATGCTCCTTTTCGACGTCGTGATCTATCCGATGCCCGGGCAATCCAATTCCATTTGCATACGTGGCAGACTAACGAATTGGTCGCTTTGTTCCCGCGATTAAGATTGGATTCACGCAGGCAACCGTGCAAGCATAATACCCGCATTCAGTACGCCATGAAATGCTCCAGGTACTTCTTGCCGATAAGAAAGCCCTCCTCGCGCTCAAGCGCGCCGTCCTCGTGCTCGATAGAAATCACGCCGTTATAGCCGCTGCGGCGAAGCGCGGCAATATACTCGCCCCACTTGACGCGCCCGAGGCCCGGAATTACGTAGCGCCACCAACCCGATCCCTGGTTGCCGACCGTGCGCCGCTTCATGTCGTTGATCTCGGTGTCCTTACCGTGCGTGTGAAATATCCGGTCCGCGAACTTGTCGACGGCGTAGATATAGTCGATGTCCTGCCACAGCAGATGGGACGGGTCGAAGTTGAGGCCGAGGGTCTTGCTCGGCACGACCTCGAAGATGCGGTCCCAATGGGCCAGGTTCTGGATATTGGTCGCCGTCCAGTTTTCCATCGCCAGCTTGACGCGCTTCGTCTCCGCGTACTCCACGAGCGGCGGCAGGACGGCGGCGCAGTCCTCCTCGATCGTCTTGAAGCGGTCCTTGCCGGGCGGCGGCAGGCCGGCGAGGATACAGACCACGTCTACGTTGAGCAGCGCCGCCGCATCGATCGCGGCTCGCACGGTCTGGCTGTTCGCCCGGCGCCGGTCCGGATCCGCGTCGGTCAGGTTGTTGTACGCTGCAACCGCGGATATCTGGAGGTTGCGCTTCTCCATCAGCGATACCACTTCGTCCGCCTGCTGCGCGCCGAATGCACTGGTATCGATATGCTTGCTTCCCGGTCCGGCGACCACCTCCAGTCCTCCGAATCCGTACTCGCCGGCGAAGGCCGCGACGTGGTCCAGGGGGTCGCCGGCAAACGGGCCGGTCAGTATTCCGACATACATTGTTGCGGTGTCTCCCGTCTCAGATCGAATTTGCACACCACTCGAAAAGGGACTGCCATTCGGCCCGCTGCCGAGCGATCAGGTCCGCTGTGTCGTCTCCACGGGACCGCTCGACCGCGTCGACCAGGCGTCCCGGATCGAGGCGCGGACCGCCGGCGATGAGCGGGTGGGATGCGGCGCGGCGCATCCAGTAGCGACTGTTGGAAAAGTCGCCGTCGCGCCGGTGCATGATGCCGTGCCAGAAGGCGCCGGTCGGGTCCGGGAGGGTCTGGCTGGTGGCGTGGCTTCGCTCCAGGTCGTCCACGTAGAGCCAGAGGCCGGCGGCAAGCTCGGCGCGGCCCTGCATCGCCGGGTCGTTCAGCACCTGCTCGACCAGCTCCGTGTGAATCGGATGGCTGCCGGTAAGGGCCGTCATGGCGCTCTCCATCGGCGCCTGATCGAAGAGCGGCGCGCAGGCGGCCGCGATGGCAGGGGGAAGGTTCACGGATGGTCTCCCGAAATGCGTTGGGTGTCGAGTGTTCAGGTTTTCAGGCCCGGCGCCGGCTGGCGAGCCCTCTTGAACACCGGAACACCGAATACCCGAATACCAGACGGCGAACTCCTGACCGTCAGTAGTTGCCGCTGTTGCGCAGCTCGTGCATTGTCACCTCGCCGCCGCGGTAGACGGCCTCTCGGACCAGCAGGCACGCCAGCACCGCGTCGCGGCCATTCTCCGGGGTTGCGACCGGCGGCTTGCGCGTGCGAACAGAATCGACAAATGCCTGCAGGCAGAGCTGGGTGCTGTCCACGGGTCCCTGCGTCGTATGCGCCGTCCGATCCGGCAGGTCCAGCTCCTTGCGGTAGGCGAGCGTGCCTGTGTTGAAATCGATTCCGGCTCGCGTTCCGATCAGCCGCGTATACTCGTCGTTGAAGGCACGGTTGAATGCGCCGCTCTTCCCCGGCGCAACCCAACTGTGCAGGATGTTCACGATCACGCCGTTCTCGTACTCGACGATTGCGGAGTAGTAGTCCGTCACGTCGCGGTCCGGCTGCGTCTCGCGGTAGAGGCCCCCACGGCCCATCCCCATTGCCCGCTTCGGCAGGCAGCCCGTCGCCCAATTCAGCACGTCCCAGTTGTGGACCGCCTGCTCCACCATCCAGTCGCCGGAGCGCTCTCGTTTGCCGAACCAGTTATAGAGCGGTCCCCACGCGTTCGACCAGGCGACGCGCCCCTCGACAAGGTCGCCCAGCTCGCCGTCGCGCACGAGCTGCATCGTCTCCACGAAGCGTGGGTCGGCGCGCCGCTGGAAGCCAATCTGCACGATCGCGCTGCTCGCCGCCGCCGCGGCGACGATCGCCTCGCAGTCCGCGGCGCTCAGGCACATCGGCTTCTCGCCGTACAGGTCCTTGCCCGCCGCGATCGTCTCGAGGTAGCACTGCTTGTGAAGATCGCAAGGAAGGGCGCTCACGACAGCCTCGACCCCGGGCGCGGCCAGCACTTCCGACCACTCCACGGTCTCCAGGAGCTTCGCGCCGCCGGCGGCTGCGATCGTTTCGCGCGCCTTTGCGCGATTCGCGGCAGCGACGTCGCAGACCGCGCGCACCTCGACTCCCGGCACCGTCAGGATGCTTCGAAGCAGCGCATGGCCCCGTCCGCCCACGCCAATAAAGCCTACGCCCACCGTGCGCGGCGCCGCGCCGGTACCTGTCGTTGCCTGCATCCCGATTCACCCCCGGTCCTTATTTCGCTTGCTTGACAATCGTGTCGTGCGCGCGGCCGCCCGAACGCGCTCAAAGACGTGGGCAGCCGCATCTCCGGCTCTAATTCCGCGCACGTGCCGGCATTCCCTCGTATGTCCGCCGGCTAGCCGGAAACTTTGCAAAAAAGAGTTTCTCAAGATGACAGGAAAATACGGAACTTAATCGGCGGCCACACGTCATACAACCATTCGACCGGGCCGGCCGCACGCCACGACGCGACGCGCTTCCGGCCCGAACGACAAGGAAAGACCAGCCATGAAGCTTCTCAAGAACGTGCGTGCTGCTATTCGTCAGTTTCTTAACAACCTCGGCGAGCCGGGATGGGCTTCGCGGCACGTGGCCGACGGGGGACCGGATCTGCCGACTCCCGCGCCGCTGTTCAACTCCGCTGAGACGGCCTCCAGCCTCTCGATAGCACTACAGCAGATGGGCTTTATCCGCCCGTCGTCCTAGCGGCCGCCGAAGGCATTCGGAAAAAGGCGCCCTGATCGGTCCGTGGCTCGCTGCCCGGCCCGCCCGGGGCGCTTGCGTTGACTCAGGCCCCTTCCTCTGCTATAACTGATTAGGCATTAATCCGCACCTGTTGCCGCGCCTTGCCTCACGCCGTATACGCCTGAAACAAACCAGCGATAACCTGCCCCGCGCAGGGCGCCGGTCCGCTGCCTGGTCAACGCCCATGAATACTCAACACCAATCCGTCCCGCCGCTCGCGCACGACTCCGTGGAGCGTGACGGAGCCATAGATTTCGTTCTGCTGCGGCAGATTCTCCGCCGCCGCCGGGTGCTCTGGACCGCCCTCGGCATTGGCCTTTTCCTCGTGTCCGCCTTCGTTGCACTGTTCGTCTACCCGCAAAACTACTCCGCGACGGTCTCGATCTCCATGCAGAAGGCGGACACATCGTCATCGCCGCTCGCGGCGCTTGCCGGCGGCGGCCTGGGCGGCGGCAAGAAGTACGTGGGCGTCATCAAGAGCCGCAACTTCGCGGAGAAGGTGGACCGCGTGGCGCACTTCCGGCAGCTTCTCGGACTTCCCGACACGCCGATGGGCCAGGAGGATGCGCTGGACAAGGTAACGAGGGACCTGAAGGTCGAGGACAACCCGACCGACGGGCTCCTCTACCTTACCGTTAATTTGGACGGGCCCGCGTTTCTCGGCGGGGACCCTGGCGGAACCCGCCGCGCCGAGTGCAAGGCCGGCGCCGCGAAAGCCGCCAACGAGTACGCAAAAGTACTAGAGGACTATCTCAAGAATACCGATACGGATAAGGAGCTAAGTCTGCTGCGTGCGGCAGACTTACAAGTGACCAAGGCGCAGGCGGCGTATGCAGCCTCGATCGACGAGCTGGCAGCTTTCATCAGCCACACTCGCGTCCGCGCCGTGCCGGTTTCGACCGGGGCAGGCGCGCCTGCAGCCGGGGCGACAACCGGCGCGTCCGACGTGATGAGCGCCGGTACGCAGCTTAGCTCGCTCTACCTGCGCAAGGCAACGCTCGAAGCCAGCATGCACTCCGCGGACGCGATGAACACCGGCGTAAAGTCGCTGCTCACGGACAAATCTCACGATATCGCGAGCCTGCCGGACGAGGACCCGCTGCTGGTAACGGCTCGGAAGCAGGTGAACGAGGCGGCTGCCGAGCTCCATACGCTGCAAATCACGTACGGGCCTTCGATGCAGAGCGTGAAGCGGGCGCAGGAGAAGCTGCGGATTGCCGAGGACCGGCTGCACACCGAGGTCCAGACGATCCTGAACGGAAACACGACGGATACGCTGAAGCGGCAGGCGCTTCAGGCCGAGTACGATACGGTCATCAAGCAGATCGCGCTCGGCGAGAGCAATTTTCAGTACAACCGGAATATGACGGTCGAGATGCAGAAGCGGCAGTACGACGTGCAGCTAAAGCTCGCCGCCCTAACGACGACGCTCACGCGCACGGCGGAGCTGAAGCTGCAGACCGTATCGGCGCAGAACCGGATGGCGACGATCGATCGGGCGCGCCCCCCGCGAAGCGGCAAGCCGGGCGGCCTGATGCTTACGTTCGTGAGTATCGCAGTTCCCCTGTTCGTCCTGGGCGCCTGGTGGGTCGTGGAGTACCTGGTTCTGGCGCAATCGAGGGCGTTGGGATGAGAGGCAGCATCGTAGATGAAGGTTGTAATCCTGGCCGGCGGGCTTGGCAGCCGCCTTAGCGAAGAGACCTCGGTGCGCCCCAAGCCGATGGTGGAGCTCGGCGGCAAGCCGATCCTCTGGCACATCATGAAGTCCTATTCGCACTACGGACTGAACGATTTCGTCCTCTGCCTTGGCTACAAGGGTTACCTCATCAAAGAGTACTTCGCGAACTATTTCCTCCACATGTCCGACGTAACGTTCGACTTCCGCGCCAATAAAACTGTCGTGCACCACCACTCTACCGAACCCTGGACCGTTACTCTGGTAGATACGGGCGAGAAGACGATGACCGGCGGCCGCCTCCGCCGCGTACGCGAGCACGTCCGCAGCGAGACCTTCTGCATGACCTATGGCGACGGCGTGGGTGACGTGAATATCTGCGACCTGATTGCCTTTCACAAGGACCAGCAAGCGACAGCCACGCTCACCGCCGTCCAGCCACCGGGCCGATTTGGCGTCGTGGAGATCGACGAGTACACAATCCGCGGGTTCGCCGAAAAGCCGCAGGGAGAGTCCGGATGGGTGAACGGCGGCTTCTTCGTCCTTGAGCCTTCTGTCCTCGACCTGATCGAGGACGACACGACGATCTGGGAGCACCGTCCGCTGGAGACGTTGGCGCGAAGCGGTGCGCTTTCGGCCTACAAGCACACAGGATTCTGGCAGCCGATGGACACGCTGAGGGACAAATCGCTGCTAGAGGGACTGTGGGAATCGGGCAAGGCGCCCTGGAAGGTCTGGGAATGAATCCTGTCTTCTGGAACGGCCGCCGGGTATTCGTGACCGGTCACACCGGATTCAAGGGCGCGTGGCTTTCGTTCTGGCTCCAGCGGCTCGGAGCAGAAACGTCCGGGTTCGCTCTCGCTCCACCGACGGCCCCTTCCCTGTTCGAGGCCGCGGCCGTCGCGCGCGGCATGAAGTCGCGACTCTGCGATGTGCGGAGCCTGCCGGATCTCACGGCTGCGCTCGCAGCGTCGAGCCCCGAGATCGTGTTCCACCTCGCCGCGCAGCCGCTCGTCCGCGCCTCGTACGAGCGTCCGGTCGAAACCTACGAAATCAATGTGATCGGAACCGCGAACCTGCTGGAGGCGGTGCGGGCCGTTCCGGGCGTGCGCGCCGTCGTCGTGGTGACCACCGACAAATGCTACGACAATCGCGAATGGGAATGGGGCTACCGCGAGACCGACACGCTTGGCGGCCGCGACCCCTACTCCAGCAGCAAGGGCTGCGCGGAGCTGGTCGCCGCGGCCTATGCCGCGTCGTACTTTCCCGCACAGCTGCACGCGGAGCACGGCGTGGCGCTTGCGACCGCGCGCGCCGGCAATGTGATCGGCGGCGGCGATTGGGCAACCGACAGGCTCGTGCCCGACATCGTTCGCGCGTTCCGGGCCGGCGAGCCGGCGCTCGTTCGGCGCCCGGATGCGGTTCGGCCATGGCAGCACGTGCTGGAGCCGCTGCGCGGGTATATGGAGCTTGCGGAGGCACTGGTGGAACGAGGAGCGGAGATGGCCGGCGCGTGGAACTTCGGGCCGGACATCGACGATGCGCAGCCCGTCTCCTGGATCGTCCGGGAGGCGGCCCGCTGCTGGGGCGCCGGAGCCGGCTGGGAAATCCAACCAGGCGACCATCCCCACGAAGCGCAGACGCTCCGCCTCGACTGCGCCAAGGCGCGGCGGCAGCTCGGCTGGCGGCCCCGGCTGTCGCTTGCCGACGCGATTCCCTGGACTATCGACTGGTACCGGGCGTTCTACGGCGACGCAGCGGACAGCGACTTCGTTCGGTGCATCACGGAGCGCCAAATCGCGCGATACGAGGAGCTTGCTGGATGGCGGGACTGACCGAAATGCAGCTTTGCCGCTCCTGCGGCGCGCCGCTGACGCAGGTTTTCGCGGACCTGGGAGTGTCGCCGCCATCCAATCGCTACCTGCGGCGCGACCAGCTCGGCGAGATGGAGCCGTTCTATCCGCTGCGCGCGATGGTCTGCGGCCGTTGCTGGCTTGTCCAGCTTCCGGCGTTCCAGACTCCGGGCGAAATCTTCGGGGACTACGCCTACTTCTCGTCCTATTCCAGCTCATGGCTCGATCATGCGGCGGAATTCGCGGCGCGGGCGACGGAGCGGCTCTCGCTCGGGTCTGAGTCGCGTGTCGTCGAGATCGCCAGCAACGACGGCTATCTCCTCCAGTACTTCCAGGACCGCGGCATTCCGGTGCTCGGCATCGAGCCCGCAGCCAATGTCGCCGAAACTGCTATAGCGAAGGGCGTGCCGACGCAGGTTCGGTTCTTCGGAGCGGAGACGGCGGCCTCGCTCGCGTCGGACGGCTGGAGCGCAGACCTGCTGGTCGGCAACAACGTGCTGGCCCACGTGCCGGATCTGAACGACTTCGTCGCCGGCCTGCGGCTGCTGCTCAAGCCGGACGGCGTGCTGACGATGGAGTTTCCGCACCTGCTCGAGCTGATGCGCGGGACGCAGTTCGACACGATCTACCACGAGCACTTCTCGTACCTTTCGCTGCTAGCCGCGGAGTGCGTGTTCGCGCGCCACGGCATCGCCCTCTTCGATGTCGAGCGGCTGCCGACGCACGGAGGATCGCTCCGCGTCTGGGGCTGCCGCGCCGAGCATGGCCGCGCAGTCGCCGGGCCGCGCGTTGAGGCGCTGCGGCGGCTGGAGCGCGATGCGGGCCTGGACGATCCGGCGGCCTACTCGCGGTTCGAGGCGCAGGTGCGCGCGGCGAAGCGCTCGCTGCTGGAGTTCTTGATCGGCGCGCGGCGCCAGGGCAAGTCGATCGCAGGATACGGTGCGCCTGCCAAGGGAAACACGCTGCTGAACTACTGCGGCGTGCGGTCCGACTTGCTAGATTACACAGTTGACAGGAGCCCGCACAAACAGGGACTGTTCTTGCCCGGTACGCACATCCCGATTCATGCGCCGTCGATGATCTGCGAGACGCGTCCGGACTACGTGCTCATCCTGCCGTGGAATCTAAGGGACGAGATCGCCGGGCAGATTGCGCACATACGCGAATGGGGAGGGCGATTCGTAGTGCCGATACCGACGACGCAGGTGCTGCCGTGAAGATCGAGCCGCTCTGCATCCGCGGCGCGTACCGGATCGAGATCGAGCCGGTGACGGACGATCGTGGGTTCTTCGCGCGGACGTGGTGCGCCGACACATTCGCCGCGCTCGGGCTGTCCGCGGAGCCTAAGCAGTGCAGCCTTTCGTTCAACGCCCGGCGCGGCACGCTCCGCGGAATGCACTGGCAGGCGGCTCCATTCGCGGAGGCCAAGCTGGTCAGGTGCACGCAGGGCGCGCTCTACGACGTCCTGCTGGACCTTCGCAGCGGATCGCCCACCTGCGGCCAGTGGACCGCCGTCGAGCTGACGGCGGTCAACCGGCGAGCGGTTTACGTCCCTGAAGGCGTCGCGCACGGATTCCAGACGCTCGTCGACGGCACGGAGGCGCTCTACCTGATCTCCGAGCCCTATCGGCCCGAGATGGCGCGCGGCGTCCGCTGGGACGACCCGGCGTTCGGCATCGCGTGGCCGGACGGACCGCGAACAATCTCCGAGCGGGATCTGGCGTTCCCGGACTGGCAGCCATGAGGCGAGTCCTCGTCACCGGCGCATCCGGATTCATCGGGCGCTGCTGCCTCGGCCCGCTCGTCGCCCGCGGCTACGAGGTGACAGCGGTTAGCTCGAGACCTGCGCGCGGCGGAGCGGTCCGCTGGGTGCAGCGCGACCTCCTGAATGTTGAGGCCGCCACCGCGCTCATGGCGGCTGAGCGGCCGGATGCCCTGCTTCACCTCGCCTGGTACGCCGTGCCGGGCCGGTTCTGGGAGGCGCCCGATAACTTCGCGTGGATCCGGTCGAGCCTCGCGCTATTACGCGCCTTCTTACGCAGCGGCGGCCGGCGCATCGTGACGAGCGGCACCTGTGCGGAGTACGCGCCGTCCGGCGTGCCTTGCCTTGAGGGACGCACGCCGCTGCAGCCAACAAGGACTTATGGCGCATGCAAACACGCCGTCCACTCGATGCAGGCCGCACTCTGCCGGCAGGCGGGCGCCGGCCAGGCGTGGGGCCGTGTGTTTCACACGTACGGGCCGGGCGAGCCGCCGCAGAAGCTGGTCACTTCCGTAATCGACTCGCTGCTCGCGGGCCGACCGGCGCGGTGCACGCACGGGCGGCAGGTGCGTGACCTGATGCATGTCCGTGACGTCGGCGACGCTCTTGTGGCGCTGCTGGATTCGGACGTGCAGGGGCCGGTAAACATCGCCTCCGGCCGGCCGGTCGCGCTGGGCGACGTGGCGAAGACCATTGGCGAGCAGCTTGGGCGGCCGGATCTGGTGCAGCTCGGCGCGATTGAGAGCCCTCCGCAGGACCCGCCCGTGCTTTCGGCGGACACGGCGCGCCTGAGGTGCGAAGTGGGCTGGCTGCCGATGTTCGACCTTGAGGCCGGCCTGCGCGACACCATCGGCCGGCGACGAATGGAACTGGAGGCGGAAGCCGTTGCAGCGTGA
>DATGJU010000603.1:0-4789 GCA_035295045.1 Chthonomonadaceae bacterium | reverse complement strand
CGCGGGCTGGTTCGTGTCGCGGAGGCACCTGCCGGACGCGAAGCGGAACGCCGACGTCGCGCTGACCGCGCTGTGCCGCCGCGACGAGGCCGCGCGGGCCACCATGGAGGCGCACTTCGGCCTGCCGGCCGGCTCCGGCTTCGGTGATTGGCGAAGGATGGTCGAGGAGGCGCCGCTGGACGCGGTCCTGATCGCAACTCCGAACGATCTCCACTACGAGCAGGCGAAGGCGGCGCTGGAGCGCGGCCTGCACGTCCTGGTCGAGAAGCCGATGACGCTCCGCAGCGAGCACGCGCACGAGCTCGTCGCGCTGGCCAGGGCGAAGGGCCGAAAACTCGCCGTCGCGCTGAACCCGCCCCACTGGGCGCACTGCCACCGGGCGCGGCGCGCGCTCCAGAGCGAGAGCATGGGCGAGTTTGAAAGCGGGTCGATCTACTGGACCGGCTCCGCGGCGCACCTGTTCGGGCGGGCGCCTCGGCCCGCCGACATGTCCGGCGTGGTGCCGCCCACCGACTACCGGTCCGACCCGGAGCGGAACGGCGGCGGCTATTTCGCGGACGGCGGCCCGCACCTCGTTTCCGAGCTGCTCTGGCTCACGGGTCTTCGCGTGAAGCGCGTCACCGCCCTCATGGACGCGCTGCCGGCCGACATCCGGATCGCGGTCTGCTTCGAAATGGAGAACGGCGCCATGGCAACGATCACGTCGATCGGAGACAGCCGCTATGAACAGCGGCGCGTCCGCAATGTCTTTTCCTCCGCGAACGGCACCGTCACGATAAACTACGCGGAGTTCGAGACGCACATTCAGATCAAGGACAACGAGCCGGTGAGCTTCCGCGAGGCCACGCTTACTCCGGTCTCCGGCCCGATAGCTAACTTCGTGGACGCCATCCTCGGCCGCGCGGAGCTGTTCTCACCCGGCGAGCACGGAGCGGAAGTGGTGGACGTGGTTCAGGCCGTCTACGAGTCGGCAAGAACAGGCCGGATGATAGGGCTACAGTGACTCTGGATTATGTGTTTTCGACTGCCGAATGCCGATTGCCGACTGCCCTATGAACACTCTCTTCCTCGGGTCCGGCACTTCGCACGGGGTGCCGATGATCGGGTGCACGTGCGCCGTTTGCCGGTCCGAAAACCCACGGAATCGGCGGTTCCGGCCGTCGATTCTCGTGCGGCACGGCGGGCGGGCGATCCTGGTGGATACGACGCCGGAGCTGCGGATGCAGGCGCTGGCGCAGGACGTGCGGCAGCTCGACGCGGTGCTGTTCACGCACACGCACGCGGATCACGTGATGGGGCTCGACGATCTGCGCCGATTCAACGACCTTTCCGGCCGGGAGATGCCGGTCTTCGGCGACGACGCGACGCTCGCCGACATCCGGCGGATCTACGACTACATCTTCCGCGAGACGCAGGCGGGCGGGGGCAAGCCGAGGCTGACGCTGCACGCCCTGGAGCCGGACTTCGAGCTGTTCGGCGTACGCGTCCGGCCATTCACGGTGTTCCACGGCCGGCTGCCGGTCAAGGCCTTCCGCTTCGACGCTCCGGCCGACGGAGAAACCCCGGCGCGCGCTATCGCCTACGTTACCGACGTCAGCGAAATCCCGCCGGAGGGATTGGCGCTGATGCGCGGGCTGGACGTGCTGATCCTGGACGCCGTGCGCTTCGATCCCCACCCCACGCATTTCGGGCTTTACCAGGCGCTGGAGGTGATCGCCGAAGTCAAGCCACGCCAGGCCTACTTAACGCACCTCTCCCACCACTTCGACCACGACGCCGTGAACGCGACGCTGCCGACCGGCGTGGAGCTGGCCTACGACGGGCTGGTGACGTAGGGCCGTCACAGTTACGCCGGCGGCCCGCTTACATGCCAGGGCTCAGCGATCCCAATGATAGCGGCCGGCGGCGAAATTGTGCGACATCGGCCGGTATCTCAGGGTTCGGTGCATTGGCGCATGACTGTGCGGCGTATAGAAGACGTAGTGCGCGTACGTGTGCTCGATAAGAATGCCACGATCCAGTAGATGTGAATCTCCTTGCAGTACGCCCATCTCCGCTAGCGCAGGTACCGGCCGCATCCGGTGAGCATCGATGTAGTACACCTGTTCGTGGTCGTACTGCCCGCCGTTGGAATGTACTGCAAGAAGGTATTGCCCACTCGGCCTGTGGCGGATCAGCTTCGCCGAGAAGTACATCGCGCCAATGTCCGGCAGCGGGGTCGACGAGAGAACGGTGCGGCGCCCGGTCGCCGCTACGGACATCGCTGCGCGAATGTCCGTGAAGTACGTGATATCCCCATCGTGATCGGCCTTGGCGCTTACCTCGACAGTAACGGGTCGGGTACGCCCGGGCAGGTGGATTGGGGCAAAGGCGTAGCGCGAGGAGGTCTTTGGCCCGACGCGCGCTACCGTCTGCCCGGCAACGGCCAAGGCGCACACGGCGACGAGAAGTGGGACGAGCAACAGGCGCCCGCCCGCAGCAGCGCGCCAGCGCCCATTCGGTTCTAGATCGCAACTCACGGTACCGCCTCCTCGGTGGACCGAAGTAAGTACGCAGCAGGCCATTTCTGCGCACGAGCGCCTGAACGTGCCCGCTAATCGGTAATCATAACGCCGAACGAGAAATCCTCCAGCCACTCCGGCTCGCGGTCCTCCACCGGCCAGACGAGGACGTGCGCCCGGCCCGCGCAGTATGGGATTAGCGTGCCAATTGGCGGCTGGACGAGCACCGCAAACGTCGATAGCAGCGCTTCGTATTCCAGGTATCGCCGGTACTCATCGTCCGACGCGGCCAGGACGTACGCATCGCGGCTCACCGTGATCTGGATGCGCGCGCCAGCGTGGCATTCGATCGCCTCGTGACCGACTGTCATGGGCACGAGACCGCGCCGTGCGCGTGAATGCTGATCGCGGTGCGCGCCCCGTGCCGGAGGAGGCGCGTGCCGGTGGCGCCATAGCGGGACATGATTTTGCGGAGGAGGGCGGTGCACATTGGACGGCCACTCATCGTGGTCGTTTCCAGTATTCCCGGAAGGAGCGCAGACGGTCGAGAGATTCGCGGTCCTTCTTGCGGTTGGCCGCTTCTTTGCTAGCGATAATGTCATCGATGTGACAAACCGGGAAACCGGCGACGTCGACGTGGCGCGACCATGCCTCGCCGAATGTTTCTATACCGTCCGGCGCGAACACGAGGTCGAGGTCGAACGGCCCATTCTTCAACTGAACGAAGTCACGACCGCGAACGATGTCGTGCACCTGCTCGGGCTTGAGGCCGAACCCCAGCTCTTCGAGAGCCGCAACAATGGCATGTCCGTTCACATCGCCCTTTTCAGCGAAGAGATCGGCGTCTTGCGTCGTATCCGGGTATCCAAGGAGAATCGCGCCGGATTTTCCGATGAAGAGGTATCGCGCTCCGTGCCTCGCGAAGGCGTCGCGAATCTCCTCCGCCTGCTTGTATTCAAACAGAGCCATAGCCGAGCCAGTCCGGAAGGTTCTCGTTGCACCACTTGCGATACTCTTCCATAGTTTCGAATGAGCGGTACTCGGCATCGTCCAGAACGGGCTTGTAGGTGTGGATGAAGGCGTACCGCCATCGTACGCTCAGCGGGCGGCGAGCGGCGGCCTCGAATTCCGCGAGCCAGTCGGGTGGTATTTCGACGTCCGGCCTGTCTTCTGCCATCCTCTAATCGACCTCAACGCCTCGGTTAGACCATCTGGAGGTTAGTTTACCTGGATGGTTTCGTCCGGACAAGTTGATTGCTCAATTTCTCATCGCGACGGGACTGGCAGCACGAAGATTGCGGCTCCATACAAGAACGCAATGCTGCGGCAGTCCGGCGACCAATGGATGTCCGAAATCTCGGTATCCGCTCCGCTGTCCTGGATGCCGATCGGCGTGAGATGGCCGTCTGCATCGGTAATCCAGAGGCCGATACGGCGGCGTGGCGGCGAGCCCTCGGCGCGGAGAAAGTGGCGGACAAGCTGGACAATCGGTGACGCGGTGTCCGTTACGCCGCCGACGATTGCGCGGTCTCCGCTCGGCGCGGTCGTCACATCGCAACACTTCCAACCCTGCGGCAGCGCTGCTAGCTTGGATCGCAGCGGCCTGCTGTCGGCGTCGCCTGGTCGGCCGGGTCCTGCCAGGACATTGACGCGAAACTGATTTGGGGCCAGCGAGCCCACGGCGGGACGATCGACCTCCGATGCGCTGAGGCCCGATTCGACCGGCTCGACTTCGACTTGGCTCACGCCCATCTCTACCGCAAGATGCGTTGTCCTATCCCGGCTGGCCGCTGTAGGGATCAGGCCGTGCGTGGATACCTTGCGATCGCGCGCCGGGTGGTCGATATCGATTATGTGACTGGCTCCGCCGAAGTCAGCCTCGATGCAGTGAGAAGAGTCCAGCCATTCCGGCGTATTGTTGCACGCGCCGAGCCACGTCCGCACTACCGTACCGCCGAGCGTGCCGACGGCATCGTTCGGCCAGCCGTCGTTACTCGTTGAGCTGCTCCACAGCAAACGCCTGCCGTCCGGCGAGACCGCGAGGAAGTAGGGATAACCGCCCTCCCGAACGAGCATCGAGTGGATGACCGGCTCGGACTCCACGTGGCCCGTGCGCGCCGACGCGATGTCAACCGAGCCGCACCAGGGCTTCGGCGCGCCGTCAAAGTTGACACAGGACAGCGTGGTGCTGACGATCAGGAGCCGGTCGCTATCGAGCCAGCAGTTCGCCCTAGACTCGCAACGTGCTAGCGCCGTGCGGCGCGCCCGCTCCGTGAGGGACCGCTCCG
>DATGJU010000602.1:0-26942 GCA_035295045.1 Chthonomonadaceae bacterium | reverse complement strand
AGCCGACTGGACTGCAGACTTCGAGCTGCAGGGTGGGGAACGCGCCTCAGCGCTGGCCGAGGCTGCGGCCGTGATTGCCGGCTGGGGGCTCATCATGCCGCCGGGCGAGCCGCTCGTGATCCACTTCGGCCTGCACGACTTCCGGCGGATCGGCGAGGTCGAGTATTGGATCGTCAACGACCGGGTCAACAACTACTGCGGCAAGTTCCTCTTCCTGTTCGACGGTCAGCGCTGCCCCCTCCACTACCACCGCATCAAGGTCGAGACCTTCTTCGTGGTCCGCGGGCGCATCGCCCTGGAGGTGGACGGCGAGCCGCTCGTCCTGCGTGAGGGCGATACCTACAAGATGGCGCCGGGCCGCAGCCACACCTTCGCTGCCGAAGCCGGCCCCGCGCTCGTCCTCGAAGTCTCGCTGCCCTCCCTGCCCGGCGACAACTTCTTCACGGATGGCCGCATCGGCCGGGCTGGAGTGATCTGACTGTGGAACAGTCCTCCTGCATCCTCGCCCTCGACCTGGGCACCTCCGCCTTCAAAGCGGCGCCCGTCACGCCGGACGGCCTGCTCGCCGAGCCGGTCGGCGTGGCCTACGAGCTGGACACCTGCGACGGCGCCGTCACCTGCCCGCCGGAGCGCTACTACCGGACGGCGATGGAGGCGCTCCGCCGGGCCGCCGCCGCAGCGAAGGCCGCGGGCCGGCGCGTCGAGGCGATCGGCATCGCGTCGCAGGCGCAAACTTACGTCGCGCTCGTCTACGACGGCCGGCCGATCCGCGATGCGGTCGTCTGGATGGACTCCCGCGCCGCCGCCGAGGCCGAGCGCGCCAATCTGGCCCTGCCGGACGCTCCGGCCCATTGCGGCTTCCGGGCCTTCAGCCCGCTGCAGTTTTTGCCCAAGCTGATGCATCTACATGGCGGGGCCGCCGCGCGGGAGTCTGCCCTGGCCTATAGGTCCCATCGGCCTTATCAGTCCTATCCGACCCATAGGACCGCCGCACCGCGCAATACAGCCGCAATGCCTGCTGCCCCGCACAGCCCAACCGCCTCCGGCCCGGCAGCCCGGTACCTGCTGCTGAACGAATACGTTGCCCTCCGGCTAACCGGCCACGCCTTCGGCGACGAGACGGTGCAGGGCATGGGCGGCCTCTTCCACATCGGCCGGCGCGCCTGGTCGCCGGAGGCGCTGGCGCTGGCCGGAATCTTCGAGCGCCAGCTCGCCGAGATCGGGCCGGCCGCCGCCCTGAGCGAACGCCTCTTGCCGGAGATCGCCGCGGCACTCGGCATCGGCGCGGTGCGCGTCTACCAGTGCGGCAACGACCAGGCCTGCGCCGCGGCCGGCGTCGATCTGGGCGAACCTGTCGGGCTGCTATGCAACTTCGGCACCGCCATGGTAATCTACGCTCGGCGCGACGTGCAGCCCGTCAGTCTAACGGAATCCCAGATCGCCGGCATCGACCCGCTCACCGGCGGATGGTTCCTGCTCGGCCTGGAGAACGAGTGCGGGAACGTCGTGGATCGCTTGGCCGGACAGTTGTGCCCCGGCGAGGGCATAAAGGGCCTCCTCCAGATCGCCGCGCAGCCCGACCCATATACCAGTCCCCCAGAATTGGGGGGTAGGGGGGCGAATGCAGAATTGGGGGGCAGGGGGGCAAATGCGGAATTGGCGGGTAGGGGGGCGAATCCGGAGTTGGGAACCAGGGCGGCGAACCAGGAATACAAGGCAAATGGGGCGAGCCTGGAGCCTCGCGGCACGTTGGAGCTCGCGGATACGACAGCGCGACACTCGCATCTGTCGATCGCGCACGCCGCCATCGCGGCAGATCATTTGCACCTCGGTCCCCTGATCGCCCAATACGGCGGGGCCAAAATCGCGCACGCTGTGCTCCACTACTACCGGGACCGATTCTGCGCGCTGGTCGCCGAGCTGCGCGAGAAAGAGGCGGCGCACGGCCGGCTCATCTCCGCGGGCGGACTCTCGCGCAGCCGGGCCTGGCTCGAGTTCCTCTTCCAAGGCCTTCCGCTGACCCTCGAGCGCGCACAAACCGAACACCCCGCCCTGGTAGGTATCGCACGCATAGTCGCCCGGCAGAGCCACTCAGACCCGTCCTGAACTCACGTCGCTCGTTGCATCCTTTTTCGTGTCCTTTCGTGATTTTCGTGGACGAATCACCAGGAGTACCATGGAGCACAGATTCGAATATCTTACGTCGCCGCAGATCGGCGAGGCCGTCAAGCGCCGGCCGCTGCTCGTCCTCGGAATCGGCACCATCGAGGAGCACGGCGCGCACCTCCCGACCGGGACCGATCTCTTCATCACGCAGCGCTTCATGGACGACCTGGCCGACCGCCTGAAAGCTGAAACCGACTGGCCGTTCCTGATGCTGCCCGCCATCTGGACCGGCTACTCCGGCGCCGAGATGCAGCGCTGGCCCGGCACGATCCGGATGCGGACGCGCACCGTAATGGACATGATGCGCGAGATCGTCGGCTCCCTCTGCGAGATGGGCTTCGACAAGATCCTCATCCTCAACGGCCATGGCCACCACACCGAGCTTCTGCGCGTGGTCGCGCGGGAGATCGCGGACGACCACGGCGTCTACTGCGCGGTCTCGAATTTCCTCTACCTCGGCGCGGCGGAGTACAACGCCGTTCGCAGCGGCGGCCCCGGCACCAGCATCCACGGGGGCGAGGACGAGACCGCGGTCATGCTCCACTATGGCTACGAGATCGACCGCGCGCTCTATACGGCCGTCGACCATGTGGAGCACCACACGCCGTACTTCGCCGGTGACAACTTCATCGGCTCGACGAAGGTCTTCTGGTCGACCTGGCACGTCCACAAGAGCCGCACGGGCCTTCTGGGCGATCCCGCGCCTGCCACCGCCGAATCCGGTCGTGTCCTGATCGACGCCTGCGTGAAGCACCTCCTCGCCTTCATCCAGGACTATATGACTCACGACCCGGCCCGGCCGGCCTCCGCGGATGCGCCGAGACCGTAGAACGCCTCCCACCGTCATCCGCCGGCGGACGGCTCTCACGTCTCTCCACGCTCGCCGGCGCCCGTCACTTGCCAACGCCATCCCCCGCGCGCGTAGGACGGACGGGAGCCCGGCCGCGGCGCCAACGTGGTCCGCCTTCCCCCGCGCGCGTAGGACGGACGCAGAGATGAGGTGGCGCGCGGGCTTCTCTCGGCCGCCTTCCCCCGCGCGCGTAGGACGGACGGAAGCGAGCAGTACGGCGTTCAGGCCGGACCGCGCCTTCCCCCGCGCGCGTAGGACGGACTACTGTAGCGCCGACCGGCTCCGATAGCTTTACCGCCTTCTCGCGCGCGAGTAGGACGGACGCGGCGCCGCGGGGACGATCAAGGCCGCCGACTTCCGCTCGCGGCATCGTTGAGCGGAGCGAGCGGCCGTCCGAGCATGACCCGTCCAATAGCCCCCGCTCCGCTTGCGGAGAGGGGTCGGGATGAGGTCCGCAATCGCGAGCGACCAGAAGCGCGTTGGGGCTGAGATCGCCCCGTTCCGCTTTCGGCGAGGGGTTTGGGGCTGAGGTCGACGCCGGGAATGTATCAGAGCGCCGTCTGGCGAATAGTCCAGCGCGGGATATCGTTTACGAGGGAGCAGGAGAACATGACCAGTTCCGAGATAACCATCAACCGGCGCGCATTTCTCGGCGGCGCGGCGGCTGCGGCGGCGTGCGCCGTGACGCCGCGCCCCATGCTCGCCGCGGGCAAGCCAAACTCCGTCATCCACGGCGTCCACATCGGGGCGATCACCTACAGCTACCGGGGCGGGCCGGACACGGCCGAGTACACGCTGGAGTGCCTATTGAAGGACGGCCTGAGCGAAACCGAGCTGATGGACAGCCCGATTCGCGCCTACGCCGGCATCGCCGGCGGTGGTCGCCGGCCCCGCGGAACAGGCGCCCCGGACACGCCTCCGCCGTCCGACGCCGAGCGCGCGAAGCTCCGCGAGACGCAGCTTGCGAAGTGCCGTGACCTGCGCAAGATGTTCAGCGACGCCGGCGTCCACATCCACGCTCACAAGGTCCCGTTCGGGCAGGCCGACGACGCCATCGACTTCAACTTCGAGATCGCCAAAGCGCTCGGCTGCAAGGCTATCACGACGGAGCGCAACGACGACCAGGCGAAGCGGCTCGCCCCGTTCGCGGAGAAGCACAAGATCTGGGTGGCGTTCCACAACCACACGAACAACACTCCGACGATCGAAAACATCGACCCGCTGATGCAGATTGGTGACTACATCGGCTTCAACCTCGACATCGGCCACTACGTCGCCGGCACGCACGGCAAGTCGCCCATCCCTGTGATCGAAAAGTACCACGACAAGATCATCAGCCTGCACCTGAAGGACCGCACACCCGATGGCGGCAACCTGCCCTGGGGCCAGGGCCAGACGCCGATCAAGGAGGTGCTCCAGATGCTGCGGAAGACCCGCTGGCCGATCTACGCCGACATCGAGCTCGAATACCAGGTCCCGGCCGACTCCGACCCGGTCAAAGAGGTCGCCAGGTGCTTCGAGTACTGTCGGGAGGCGCTTGCCTGACGCGCTGCCGATGGTCTCCTACTCGCCGCAGAGCGGGAAGTTCTCGCCGGCCATCGGCTGCCCGTCCACGAGCTCCAGGTAGTTGGTGCAGACGTGGTTCGGCGATTGGGATCGCTTGTAGCGTGTGCCATCCGGCATGAAGATCATCACGAAGGCGCGCCGCTGCCGGTCGCTCACGTTCTGCGGCGTCATGTGGTAGTTCAGGCAGTGGTGGAACATGCACTCGCCCGCCTTCAGCCGGACGGGCACGGCCCGCTCCGGCTGCCAGGTCCGGATGTCCGCGTAGAGGCTGGCCGGCTCGCCAGGCCCGAGCGGCGCCGGCGAGAGGTGAAGATCCGCCGCCAGATCGCAGTCCGCCGGCTGATATCGCGGGTCGCGGTGGCTGCCGGGCACCACGTGCATGCAGCCATTCTCCCGCGTTGCGTCGTCCAGCGCCATCCAGCAGGTGATCATCGAGGGCCGATCCAGGGGCCAGAAGTAGAAGTCGTGGTGGCAGGCGAAATGGCCGTTATCGCCGGGCGGCTTAGAGATCACCTGGTCGTGCCAGAGCCGGACGTGGTCCGTCTCCATCAGCTCTCGGATCGCGCCGACGATGAGCGGGTTGTCCAGTGTCTCGCGGTACGCCGGCGACACCTTCCACATGTTCACGAACTGGTGGATCGCGCGCGCCGGCCGCTCCAGGGTCGCCGTCGCCGCGCGGTCGTGGCCGTAGGCGAACTCCGGCGGCCGGTCCGCGTCCGCGCGCGTCCGCTCTTCGCCGATCACCCGGTCCAGCTCGGCGCGCAGCCGCTCCACGGTCGCGTCGTCGATCACGCTGCGGAACGGCAGGTAGCCGTCCCGGTAAAACTTCTCCCGCTCCGCATCCGTCAGTACGCTCATCCCGCCGGTTCCCCTTCAATCCATTTGCAGGCCAGTTCCACCCGCCGAGCGGCTTCTCCTCCCGCGCTTGCCCGCGCCGGGCGATTTTGCTATACTGCGGCTAGGTGGACCGCGCGCAAAGAACGCAAAGGGCGCAAATGAAGAAGGGATCACACAAACGCACGACGGATTTCGCACGCGGGGCCGCGGGCAGCCCAAAAGAGTAAAGCCTCCGCCGCTCGGCTCTCTTGGCCTGTAGTTTTTATGTCTTGCAGGGCCTATCGACCGGCCTCGACCAGCACCACGGAGAACACAATGCGAATCTGCGGCAAGCACATTGATACTGGAGAGGTCGTCACCGTCGATGTCGAGGCAGGCCGGATCGCCGCGATCGTGCCGGGCGAGCACGCCGCGGATTTGGGCGCGCCTGACCTGTGGCTGGCGCCGGGCCTCTGTGACGTGCAGCTGAACGGCTACGCCGGCCGGGATTTCAACATCGCCGTCTGGGGCAGGCAGGGCGGCATCGAGCAGGCGCTGCGCGAAATCCGGGGGCTGCTCGCCCGTACGGGCACGGCGCTCTTCTGCCCGACCATCACCACGAACAGCCGCGAGGCGATCTGCGAGAGCCTGGCGGCCGTCGCGCGCGCGCTGGACGCCGACCCCGCGCTGGCGCGCTCCGTCCCCGGCATCCACGTCGAAGGGCCGTTCATCGCGCCGGAGGACGGGCCGCGCGGCGCGCATCCGCTGGAGCACGTGCGCGATCCCGATTGGGACGAGTTCCAGGCGTGGCAGGAGGCGGCGGGCGGGCGCATCAAGATCCACACGCTCGCGCCGGAGCGGCCGGGCGCCCTGCCTTTCATCGAGCGGCTCGCGGCCGCCGGAGTCGTCGTCGCTATTGGCCACACCGCCGCGGAGCCGGAGGAGATTCGGGCGGCCGTCGCCGCGGCCGCTACGATGTCCACCCACCTCGGCAACGGAGCGCACAGCATGCTGCGGCGCCATCCGAACTACATCTGGGAGCAGCTGGCGGACGACCGGCTCGTGGCCAGCGTCATCGCCGACGGCCACCATCTTCCGCCGAGCGTCGTCAAGTGCATCGCCCGCGTCAAGGGGCCGGACCGGCTGGTGCTCGTGAGCGACGCGGTCTCGCTCGGCGGCCTGCCCCCCGGCCTCTACACGGAGGGACGGCACGAAGTCCACGCGTCCGGGAAGATCACGCTCGCCGGGAC
This sequence comes from Chthonomonadaceae bacterium, assembly GCA_035295045.1. Taxonomy (GTDB): domain Bacteria; phylum Armatimonadota; class Chthonomonadetes; order Chthonomonadales; family Chthonomonadaceae; genus DATGJU01. The sequence goes on along the minus strand of DATGJU010000602.1, from coordinate 20,294 downwards.
GCCGTACCTGGCCGGCGCGGGCCACCTGCTGGATACCTGCGTCGCCAATGCCCTTCGCTTCACCGATCTCACGCTGGCACAGTGCGTCTCCTGCGCGACCGCCAACCCCGCGCGCCTGCTCGGCCTCGCCGATCGCAAAGGCCGCCTTGCTCCCGGCTACGACGCCGACCTGACGCTCTTCCGCTTGCCGGACGAAGGGCCGCTCGAGGTCGCCGCGACGCTCTGCGGCGGGGAGCGGGTCGAATAAGCGCCTCTCGTACGCCGTAGCATTTTAACCGCCCACGCCGTTGAACGGGCCACTCTGACGAAGAAAACAGGAATGCGATGGATGAGCTAGATCGCAGGCAGTTTCTGGAGAGCACGACGTTGGCCGCCGGCGGCGCGCTGCTCGGCATTCGGCAAGAGCCGCCGGCATCCACGGCGGTCGAAACGGTGCGGAAGCCGATCGCCGTCGCCATCCTCGCCGATCCCGCGGACCCCGTAGCCTCCGCGCCGGCTGCGCAGTGGGCCATCGAGCAGATGAGCCTGGCTCTCGCGGCGCGCGGCGCGAAGGTTCGTCGCATCGACCGTCTGGAGCTGGCAGAGGGCGGTGAGATGGTGATCGTCGCGGCAGGGGCCGGTTCCGCGATGGCGCACAGCGTGCTGGAGCGTGCGGGGGTATCGTCGCCGACAGGGCCGGAGGCACTGGCGCTGGCTCGGGGAGAGGTAAGCGGCCGGCCCCTGCTCGCCGCGTGGGGCAGCGATCCGCGCGGCCTCTCCTACGCACTGACCGAGTTGGCCGACCGCGTGCGCCATGCCACAACGGTGCGAGCGGCGCTCGACGTCCGGCGGCCGATCGCGGAGCGCCCATTCAATGCCGTCCGGTCGATCGCCCGCATCTTCTCCAGCGAAGTCGAGGACAAGCCCTGGTTTTATGATCGTTCATTTTGGGAAACCTACCTGTCGATGCTGGCTGCGCAGCGGTTCAACCGCTTCGCCCTCATGCTCGGTATGGCCTACGACTTTCTGAACGAAGTCTCCGACGCCTATTTCCACTTCGCATACCCGTTCCTGGTGGGGGTTTCGGGTCACGACGTCAAGGTCGTCGGCCTGCCCGAGGGCGAGCGCGAGCGGAATCTCGACATGCTCAAGTTCATCGGCGAGACGGCCACGTCTCGCGGCCTGGACCTTCATCTAGGGATTTGGACGCACGGCTACGACTGGTCCCGGAACGCCGGCGTGAACTACACGATTGCGGGCCTCACACCGGAGACTAACGCCGCCTACTGCCGGGACGCGCTTCGTACGCTGCTCCAGGCATGTCCGGCGATCCGGGGCGTGGACTTCCGCATTCACGGCGAGAGTGGCATACCCGAGTCGTCGTACACGTTTTGGAGAACAGTCTTCGAGGGAGTGACGCAGTGCGGACGCCGGGTCGAGATGAACCTTCACACGAAGGGGCTGGACCAGGCACTGCTCGACACGGCGCTCAATACCGGCATGGCCGTAACCGTGTCGCCGAAATTCTGGGCCGAGCACCAGGGCCTACCCTACCAGCAAGCCTCCATTCGCGCCCTCGAGTTGCCGCCTCGCGACCGGCCGGACCAGGGCTTCTTTGCGCGCAGCGACGGCTCGCGCCGATTCCTCCGCTACGGCTACGGCGACCTGCTGACGGAGCATCGCCGGTACGGCGTCTACTACCGTGTATGGCCTGGGACGCAGCGGCTTCTGCTCTGGGGCGATCCGGCATTTGCGGCAGGATATGCCCGCGCCGCCGCCTTCTGCGGATGCCAGGGCATGGAGTGGTGTGAGCCGCTCTCGTTCAAGGGAAGAAAGGGCTCCGGCCAGGCGGGCGGCCGTGACGCATATGCGGACCTTAAGCTGAGAGCGGCCGGTGGGGATTTCGAGAAGTACCGTTACACCTACACGCTGTTGGGCCGGCTCCTTTACAATCCCGATACGCCTCCGCAGGTATGGCGGCGCGCGCTGACGGACGAGTTCGGCGCCGCGGCAGGCGCTGGCGAAGCGGCGCTGGCGCAAGCAAGCCGCATTCTGCCGCTACTAACGACGGCGCACCTGCCCTCTGCGGCCAATAATGGCTTCTGGCCGGAGGTCTACACCAACATGCCCATCGTGAACGAGAAGCAGCCGCACCCGTACGACGACACCCCGTCGCCGAAGCGGTTCGAGACGGTGAGTCCGCTCGACCCGACACTGTTTGCATCTATCGCGGAGCACGCCGGCGCGCTGCTGGCAGGCACGCCCGATGCGCGCTATTCGCCGAGCGAGGTCGCAGAATGGCTCCACCACTTCGCGGCCGGCGCCGAGCGCCGGCTCGCAGGGGCCATCGCGGCGACGGCCGACAATCCGTCGAGTGCGCTGCAAAGGCTCGCCGTAGACGTGTCGATCCAGGCCGGATTGGGCCGGTTCTTCGCCGAAAAGCTGCGCGCGGGCGCGCTCCACGCCATCTATCGGCGTACCGGCGATGCGGCTGCACTGCGCGAGGCGATCGCGTACTACCGGGCGGCGCGGGCGGCCTGGGCGCAACTGGCGGCGAAGGGAAGCGCCGCCTACGTCTCCGACATCACGTTCGGCCGCGCGGCCCACCTCCGCGGCAACTGGCAGGCCCGGCTGAAGGCGATCGATCAGGACATCGCCGATATGGAGGCCGAGGCGGGAGTCCATCCTGCCGGTATCACTTCGACCTACAGGCAGGACCAGATTCGAAGCGCCGTCCGCCACGTCCAGTCCCGCCCCGTTCGTCCGCGTCTCTCGGTGGCCCACACCCCGCCGTCGCCGTTTCGCCGCGGAGAGTCGGTGGCAATTGAAGCGCGCGTGCCGAAGACGAGCCCGGTCCCGGATGCGTTGGTGCTGCGCTACCGGCCAGTCAACCAGGCAGAGCCCTATCGCGCGCTTGAAATGGAGCGTCACGGCGATCAATTCAAGGCTGGAATTCCGGGCAAGGAGACCGACTCGCCGTTCCCCTTGCAGTACTTTTTCGAGGTGCGGCGCGCCTCCGGGCAGGCGTGGATCTATCCAGGTTTTAACCCGGACCTCTCCAACCAGCCCTATTTCATCGTTCGGCAGGCGCGGTAGCGCCGCGGCTCATCCGCGGAATCCCGGCAGAACTTGTGGAACGTTCCTAGAACGTTCGATACCCCGAGCGCCACATAACCTCGTCTAGTTTGAAAAGGTCCCCTTCGTGCCGTTCGGGATTTTCATGGACAAAGCATTCCTCCTCCACGGCGTAAAGTGCGCATAAAGCTTCCTTGCAGGAATCCCCCCTGCCCGCCCGCGAACTTAGCTCCAAACGTGCGCAGGGAGATGCCATGCTTCTCGGAGCGAATTCCGTCCTCTTCGGCGGCTATGACATGGAGACCGCCTTCAACACCATAGCCATGGCGGGTTATGATGGCATCGAGCTATCCGCCATCGACGGCATGAGCCAGCACCTGGTCCTCGACCGCTGGCGCGAGGCAGCGCCCGAGATCAAGCGGCTCGCGGGCGCGACCGGCCTCAAGCTCCTCGCCATGGAGCAGCCCTCGCAGGACGCGGCGAAGATGGAGCTCGCCTTCCAGGCTGCCGCCGAGACCGGCATTCCCATCGTCAACTGCGGCCCTGGCGGCAAGTCCGGCGACGAGGCCACGTTCCAGCAGTCCGTCGAGAGCCTGGGCGCGCTCTCGGACCGCGCCGAGCACTATGGCGTCACGCTCTGCGTCAAGGCGCACGTCGGCGCGAGCATCTTCGATACGCCCACCACCCTGCGCGCCATCGAGGCCATCGGCTCGCCCGCTTTCGGCATCGACATGGACCCGTCTCATATCTGGCGAGCAGGCGAGAACCCTGTCGAGGCGATCTCCGCCGTCATCTCGCGCGTGAAGCACGTCCATATCCGCGACTGCAAGGGGCGGCAGCAGAGCCCCGGAAAGCCGGAGCTGCAGGCCAACGGCCGCGGCGACATCGACCTCGTCGGCTACCTGCGCGTCCTCCACCAGCACGGCTACGCCGGCCCGGTCGATCTGGAAATCATCGGAGCGAAGGAGTACACCCTGGTCCAGTGCGCAGTCATCGCCGCCGAGTCCCGCGGTCACATGCAGGCGTGCCTGCAGGCCTGCGGTGCGCGCTAGCGGCATGTGACGTGTGGTTCGCCGCAGGCAAGTATCTCGCTCGATATACGTAGCGAAGGCACGCAACCCATCGCCGGGTAAGCGCGGAGGCAACAGCATGTTAACCCGAGTACTCGCTATCGCCGCAGCCATCCTCGCCGCCGCCGTAGCCCTGGCGGCCGACGACAAGCCCGACCTCAATCCCCAAACCGGCGCAGCGGCACGGAAAGCCATCCGCGAAATGGAGGCGAAGGGCTGGACGCTCGCACTCCACGACGAGTTCGACGGCTCAGCCCTCGACACGACGCACTGGATCGACTCCTATCCGAACAACGTGCGCACACACGGCAATAACGAGCAACAGTACTACGCAACGGATGGCTACGGGCTTGAAAAGGGCGTCCTGAAGCTCCGAGCCGAGAGGCGGCCCATGGGCGGAATGCCCTACACGTCTGGCATGGTGACCAGCTACGGCAACTTCTCACAGAAGTTCGGCTGGTTTGAGATCCGCTGCCGCATGCCGAAGGGCAAAGGCATGTGGCCGGCATTCTGGCTCCTGCCGGACGATCGGACCTGGCCGCCGGAGATCGACGTCCTCGAAGTTCTCGGCCACGAGACGCAAAAGGTCTACCTGACCAATCACTACAAGAATAGCCGCGGCCGCCACGAGGGAAAGGGCGGATACTTTACCGGGCCGGACTTTGCCGCCGGATTCCACACGTTCGCGGTGGACTGGGAGCCGGACGCCATCGTCTGGTACGTCGACGGAGTCGAACGGTACCGGACGGACCAGAATATTCCCGCCGTCCCGATGTACGTGCTCGCCAATCTCGCTGTCGGAGGCGACTGGCCCGGCAACCCGGACGAGACCACGCCCTTCCCGAACACGATGGACATCGACTACATCCGCGTCTACAAGAAAAACGGCTCGGCGAAAGCCGCCCGCCCGGCTCTCCCGGCGACGAAGGAGACGCCCGTCCTGTATGCGCGGCCAGGAGAGCGGGACTCAGAAGGTATCGCCAGGCCCGCACCGGAGGCCGACAAGTGACGGCCGAGACCAAGTTCCTCGCTTTCGATCTCGGCGCCGAGAGTGGGAGGGCGGTGGCGGCCTACTTCGACGGCGAGCGGATCCGCCTTGAGGATGTCCACCGCTTCGCCAGCCGCTCGGTCCGAACGCTCGACACGCTCTCGTGGGACGTGCTCGGACTCTTTCACGAGCTGAAGCAGGGACTGGCAATGGCCGCGGCGACTCCGGGCCCGGACATCGCGGCGATCGGCATCGACACGTGGGGCGTCGATTTCGGTCTGCTCGGCCGCGGCGACACGCTGCTCGGGAATCCTCGCCACTACCGCGACCACGCCAACGACGGCATACTGGACGCCGCCTTCGAGCTGCTGCCCCGGGAGCAGATTTTCGACCGTACCGGAATCCAGTTCATGCAGTTCAACACCCTGTTCCAGCTCCTCTCGATGAAGCGTGCCGATTCACCGCACCTCGACCGGGCCGAGACGCTGCTGATGATGCCGGATCTGCTCAACTTCTGGTTCACCGGCGTCAAGGCGACTGAGTTCAGCATCGCGAGCACGAGCCAGATGATCGATCCGCGAACGCGCGACTGGGCGCGTGACCTGGTCGAGCAGTTCGGGCTGCCCGGCCACATTCTGACTGAGATCGTCCCGACGGCTGCCGAGATCGGTCCGCTCCGGGCGGACATCGCTACGGAGGCCGGCTGCGGCCATATCCCGGTCATCGCGCCCGGAGAGCACGATACCGCCTCTGCTGTCGTCGCGGTGCCGGCCGCCACGGCCGACTACGCCTACATCAGCAGCGGCACCTGGTCCCTTATGGGTATCGAGACCGACGCGCCGCGCATCTCGGAGGAGACGCGAGCCGCCAACTTCACAAACGAGGGCGGCGCCTGCGGGACCATTCGTCTGCTAAAGAACATCATGGGCCTCTGGCTCGTCCAGGAGATCCGCCGCGCCGAGGCGCGCCGGGGAGCGGACTACTCCTACGCGGAGCTGGCGCGACTTGCCGCTGTAGCGCCGCCATTCGGGCCGATCATTGAGCCGGACGCGGTCGATTTCCTCAATCCCACCGACATGCGTTTCGCCATCTCCATCTTCTGCGAGCGCACCGGGCAGGCGCAGCCGGAAACCATCGGCGCGGTCATACGCTGCTGCCTGGAGAGTCTGGCGCTTAAGTATCGCTGGGCGCTGGAGCGGCTGGAGTCGTTCCGGGGCCGGCCGATCGACGTCGTCCACATCGTCGGCGGCGGCACGCAGAACCGCCTCCTCTGCCAGCTTGCCGCCGATGCGACGGGCCGCGCCGTCATCGCCGGGCCGGTCGAGGCCACCGCCATCGGGAATGTCATGATGCAGGCGCTGGGCCGCGGCTTCATCACCTCGCTGGAGCAGGCTCGCGAGATCGTTCGCCGCTCGTTCCCCCTCGAAACGTACGAGCCGGCCGACTCCCGCGACGCCTGGGACGCCGCCTACGCGCGCTTCATCGACCTGCGCGGCCGGATCGGAAAGAGCGACTGATCCGGCATGTTCTGGCCCCGCACCGATCCGCAGGTCGATCGCACCACGCTGCCGCGCCACGTCACGGTGCGCCATGGCTCCCCTGACGACGAGTATGCCACGTTCGAGGTGATGCGCCGCACCATGGGACAGGACATGGCCTGGTCGCACCACGCTGCCGCGCGCCGCCACCTTCTCCACACGGACTCGTGCAGCTACTGGGTGGCCGAGGAGAAGCAGCGCTTCACCAGCCCGCGGATCGTGGGCTACGCGCGCAGCGTCGTGCGGGACGGCGTCTGGAGCCTCACAGAGTTCTTCGTACTTCCGGGCCACCATCGGCAGGGCATCGGGGGCGCGCTGCTCGCCCGATGCAAGGAGGAGGGCGACGCGATGGGCGCCCACGCCCGCCTCATTCTTGCTTCCCAACACTCCAGCGCCGACTCGCTCTATATCCGCAAGCTGGACTGCTTTCCGCGCCTCCCGATGATGATGCTGGCGGGACCGCTCTCGAAGCTCAGTGCGCCCGGGCTCGAAAGCACCGTCATCGCCGAGACCGCGCTGCCGTTCGTCGATGCGGCGCTCACGCGTAGGGCCGCCGCTGCCGTCGGCGAACTGCTGCGCTCGGAGCCAATCGTGCTGTCGCCGGAAACGCAGGCGGAGATCGACGCGCTGGATCGACGAATCGTCGGCTACGCCCGTCCGCAGGAACATGCGTTCTGGGCCCGGGAAATGGGCGGCCCGTCTGGCGCATCGCGCCTGTTCCGGAGGCTGGTCCGCGCGCCGGACGGCTCGGAAACGCTCGGGGACATCGCCGGATACGCCTATATCGGCCCACATTCGAGCGGACCTGCGCTCGCAGCCGAGGCCGCCGACCTGCCGCACATGCTCTCGCACGTCGCCGCGCTCATTCTCGCCCTTGCCGACGCCGACGGTGAGAACGAGATCGTACAGCCGCTGGAGCACTACTGGACGCTCGCCGGCGCGAACGAGGTCGTGCTTCGCTGGCTGCTCGAATGCGGCTGGCAGATCGTCTTCCACTTCCTTTTCATGAGCAGCAGGCCCATGGGCAGCTTCGATCGCTACGTCGGGTACAATCCGCTCTACTTCCTTTAGCTGCGCGACGCGTTCGCATCCGATACGGGCCTGCGTTCCGCCGTCCGACGCGGCTCAGGGGCGATGATAGCTGCGGCTGCAGAGCATGCCAGGAGCCGAAATTGTCGCATGACCAGCTCTTCAAAGAACTATTGCGGGCGTTCTTTCGCGAGTTCATGGAGCTCTTCTTCCCCGATGTCGCGGCATAGCTGGACTTCTCACGGGTAACGTTCCTCGATAAGGAGACATTTACCGACTTGCCGCAAGGCGCTCAGCGTGAAGCGGACCTCGTCGCGCAGGTATACTCTCTGGAAGGCGAGCCGGAGCTGATACTGACGCATATCGAGGTGGAAGCGGAGCGTCGCGGCAGCTTTGCGGAGCGCATGCACGAGTACTACATGCTGCTCAAGCTCCGACATCGTCGCTTGATCTTCCCGATCGTGCTCTATCTTTCGCCCGGCGCTGGAGGATTGACGAAGCGACTGAAAGGGAACAGTTCGAAGAGTTGGTTGCCACGCCGGAGGGCGAAGAGGTAGGCGAAATGATAACGGTTTACGAACAGCGAGGGATCGAAAAGGGTATCGTGCAGGGCATCGAGCAGGGTATCGAGCGGGGTATCGAGCAGGGAGTGGTTCGCGGCAAGCGCGAGTCGCTCCTTCGGCAACTGGCCACGAAGTTCGGCGCGGTGCCGGACCCGATTGCGGCGGCGGTCGAAGCGATGGCCGATTCCAGTGAGCTGCAACGGCTTTCAGACCTGATCCTGTCCGCAAATACGATCGAAGAGATGTTCCCCAAGGAGACTACGCGAAGATGAGCCTCTTCCATCGGCGAGCGCAGGCGGATCGACAACCGAGCGCGCTGTAGCATGAGCGATTTCAGCGAGCGCGGCCGTGAGGCGACCTTTGGCGGCTGCTGCGTAGCCACGCTTACGCCCTTCGACGCCTCGGACAGGGTCGATGCCGGCGTGGTGGCGGCGCACGCCGCGTGGCTGGTCGAGCACGGCGTCCAGGGCCTATGCCCTGCCGGCACGACCGGCGAGTTCCTCTACCTCTCCGCGGAGGAGAAGCTGCGCGTCGTTACCGAGACCGTGCGCGGCGCGGCCGGGCGCGTGCCCGTGATCGCAGGGGTGTGGGGGCTGCGCGAGTCGGAGACGCTGGCGCTGGCCAAAGGCGCCGAGAACGCCGGGGCGCAGGGAGTGTTCCTGCCGCCTCCCATCTACTACCCGGCGAACGACGCCGCCGTGTTCGCGCACTACGCGGCCGTCCATGCCGCGACAAGACTGCCGGTCTTCGCCTACAACATCCCGCAGTACGCCGCCAACGAGGTCTCCCTCGCATGCCTGGAGCGCCTCTTCGCCGAAGGAGTCATAGCAGGCGCCAAGGATTCGACCGGCAAGACGGATCGGGTCGCCGCCCTGATCGAGCGATTCGGCACGCGAGGGACCATCTTCGCCGCCAGCGACGGATTTGCGTCGGAGGGGAGAAGGCTCGGCGCCGACGGCTTCATCTCCGCCATCGCGAATGTCGCCCCGGCGCTATTCGTGGCGCTTTGGGCAGGCGACGACACCCTCCAGCCGCGCGTCGACGCGCTCCGGTCCGCGCTAAAGCAGGTCGGCTCCATTCCCGCTCTGAAGCACCTTCTGACTCGCCGAGGCTTTCCATTCGGCGAGGCGAGAATTCCCTATTCCTCGCTTACCGCGCCCCAGCGGGAAACGCTCGACGCGCTGGAGTGGTAGAGTAAGCGACCCAGCGGTAAGTCTCCGCGCCGTTCCCGCGCAAGCGACGCGAACACGCGGCACGCGGTCCTGCTTCCCTCCAGTGCGCCGTGCTCCAACGGCTGAACAGCTCGCGTGCCTCAGTCGCAGCCGTTGCGCGGGAACGCTGCCGGCCAGACGGTTAGCGGCTGGCGCAGGGCAGCGATCCCGTGGCCCTGAGCGCCGGCATCTCGCAGTGACGCCGACGGCAGATACCCACCCGAGGCTCAGGGCCACCACCGGCTCGCGTCCAGGTAGAAATCGCAGGGCGAGTTCTCGTGCTCGGCCATATCGTCCCGCTGCCAGACATACCGGCGATCCGGGATAGTCGAGGCGCTCCAGCGGTTGCCGCGCGCATCCAGCGCAACCAGGCTCATGTGCCTGCGAAGGCCCTGGGGCAGCGGTGCGCTCTCCAAGTCCGCCATGGAGACGCTGCAGGCGTGGTCCAGCTCCAGTCCCAGCTCCATCCGCAGGACCACTTGCCGCGCCAGGCCGGTCCGGATGCTCCACTCGCCGACGCCCGTGCATGCGCACGCACCGAACCGGTCGTCGCAGTAGTTTCCGGCGCCGATGAGCGGGCTGTCCCCGACGCGACCCGGGTACTTGAACGCCCAACCGGACGTGGTCACCGCGCTGGCGATCCGGCCCTGACCGTCCTGCGCGATGAAGTTGACGGTACCGGAGATCTTGTCCGGCTCGCGAAGGGCGCCCTGCCGAACCTGCTCCGCGAGCCGGGTGACCTCTTCATGGCTCGGCAGGCCACGGGGATCGCCGCCGCCGGCCAGCGCCGCCTTGTGGCGGATCCAGGCCCCGCGGGCCTCATCCGTGAGTGGCTCCTCGCGGCCGAAGCCCTGCTCGCGAGCGAAGCGCGCCGCGCCCTCGCCGACGAGAAGCACGTGCTCCGGCAGCCGCTCCATCACGGCGCGCACCACGCTGATCGCGTGGACGTAGCCCTGGAGCGCCGCGACCGCTCCCGACCGACGCGTGCCGCCCTCCATGATGGAGGCGTCCAGCTCAACGACGCCATCGATGTTCGGATAGCCGCCAATGCCCACGCTGTGGTCATCCCGATTGGCCTCCACGAGCCGGCAGCCCGCCTCCACGGCGTCGAGCGCGCTCCCGCCCCGCCGAAGCGCGTCCATTGCAGCGCCAATACCGACTCTACCGTTCTCGCTCGCAACGACGATCATCTGTGGCCTTTCTTCTCTCTTTCCGATGGGTCTGATTCGACCGATCCACAGCCATCGGCTGAAATTCGACGCAGCGCAGCCAGCGCGAAACTTCAACAACAACGCAGGACGCCGCGCGGCCGTATAGAACCTGGAGAGTATAACGCAAATAATCCGCCAGCGTAATTTTGGGGACGCGAGATGACGGCGACGAAACCGGCGGGCCTGACGACGTCGCGCGCGCCTTTTATCGAGGATGCGCGGAGCCACGGCCAGCTCTACATAAGGCAGCCGTACGAGCTGTACACGTCCGAGAACCATCGCGCGTGGCGCCAGCTCTATGCCCGCATGGAGGAGCCGTGGCGCAAGTACGCCAATTCGCACTTCCTGAGCGGCGTACACAGCCTCCGTCTGGATCCGAAGCACGTGCCGCGGCTCGACGATGTCAACCGCTTTCTCGGCCCGCTGACTGGCTTCCGGGCGAAGCCAGTCAGCGGTTACGTTCCGGCCTTTCTCTTTTTCGACTGCCTGCGGAACCGCGAATTCCCGACCACCATTACGATCCGTGATGCCGATCACCTGGACTACCTGCCGGAGCCGGACATCTTCCACGACATCGCGGGCCACGTTCCGATGCACACCGATCCGGCGTTCGCCGACGCGCTGGTCCGCTTTGGCGACTGCGCGCACACCGCCGCCGAGGTCGTGGCCGCCGTGGAGGATGAAACCGCGAAGGCGCACCGCCTGGCCAGCATCATCAAGGCGATGGCGCGCTTCTTCTGGTTTACTATCGAATTCGGGCTTATGCGCGCCGCGCCGCGGTCCGACCGGCTGAAGGTGTATGGCAGCGGCCTCCTCAGCTCCCACGGCGAGATAGAGCATAGTGTCGAGTCGCAGGAAGTCCAGCGCTATCCGATCCGGCTCGAGTGGGTGATCAACCAGGGGTTCGAGATCGACCACTACCAGCCGCTGCTCTTCTACGTCGATTCGTTCGCGCACCTGTTCGATCTGGTTGGCGAGCTGGAGACATGGATGCGGTCCGGCCGCTTGAACAACGTCGCGCCGGGCGAGCCCGCCGTCTCCGAGTCGGACCTGGCCAGCTTCCTCCACGCGTCCGACGCCAAATAGCCGTCGCGGGTAGCGTGCCGCACGCCGCCGGAGCCGACCCTTCTGTGGACGGGCTATACCCTAATGCCTGGCTTCGTCTATTCCACCGATCATGTACAGCGCCTGCTCCGGCAGGTCGTCATAGTCGCCAACCAGAATCGCGCGGCAGCCGCGGATCGTCTCCGAAAGAGGCACGGTCTTGCCCGCGATGCCCGTGTAGGGCTCCGCGACGTGGAAGGGCTGCGTCAGGAACCGCTCCAGCCGGCGCGCCCGCGCGACCCATCCGCGCTCCGCCGCCGGGAGCGCGTCCGCGACGGCCGCCTCGAGTGCCGGGTAGGCCGCTCGGTACCGCGTCAGCACGTCGCGGACCGCGGCTGCGATCTCGGCGTGGTCGCGATCGGCGCGCCCCTCCCGCAGCAGCTTCGACTCGGACGCGGCGGGATCGACGGGCGGATAGAGGCCCTGCTTGGCGGGGCCACGCGCGAGGACGATAATGCTGTCCAGCGCCTCGACCTGGGCGCGCACCGCCGGGTCGGCCAGCGAACCGGCCGGCAGGTAGACGGTCTGCAGGTCGCCGTATCGCATAGGCAGCTCCTGCATGCTCTCGCGCCAGCGCGAAACGTCCTCCCCGAGCTCCAGCATGGCGATAAGCCTGAGCGCTCCCTGTCGCGTCTCTAGCGATCGGATCAACTCCGGGATGAGCACGAGCGCTCCGGCGCCCCACGGCGCGGACAGGGCGGCACGGCCTCCCATCGGGACCGGGCAGAGCAGATCGATAGCCTTCAGTCCGGTTTCGAGTATGGCTGCGCCTGCGTAGAGCTCGCGCCCGGTTTGCGCGATGGCCTCCGCGACCGCTGCGGCCCACGGAGCCCTTGCGTCCGGCCCGCCAGTGTCTGACGCGTCCAGCCCGACGAGTGAACGCGCCGGCCGCTCGCGCAGGAGGCATCGGGCGACGCCGCCCGGAAGTTGCTGCGCCACCGTGGCAACCGTTCGCTCGTTCCAAACGGGATCGGCAATCGAGAGGGCGGTATATGCAGGTGGCACGCGGCTCGCGTCGAACTGTACGTCCAGCAGGGGCCAATCGGCGCGAACAACTCGTCCGGCCGCTCCGACTGCCTGCGCTGGCGCGCTCAACGAGGTTACCGGTCCCGGCGATAGGGATGCGCTGGCCGGGCCGGTCGAAGGCGCGGCCGGGTCCACCGGCGTTTCCGGGACCGGCCCTGATTGCGATGCGAGATGCGGCGGTGGCCCTGCCACCGGGGCGGTCGACGGCGCAAACGGCGGCCCGGCGCTTTTATCGGGCGCCCCGTTGCTCTGCGCGGTGGGACCGCCGGGCGCGGGAATCGAGCCCTCTGCGGGCGCATCCTGACCACGCGTCCGGCGGCTCATCTCCAGCGGCAGGCCGAGCAGCGCCGCGATCTCCACCGCTTGATCGTACGCGGTGTCCGCGTTGTACACCAATTGGAGCAGCAACTCCGGCTGCGGCACGAAGCCGAAGAGCCTGGGCGCGCGCCTCCAGACCCCGGAGAGCCGAGTCTCGGTCGTCCGCGACCCGTAGTTATAGTAGACTGTGCCGCGAAGGTAGAGGTAGTCGAAATCCGAGATGGGCCCTGTGAGAGTGCCCGCGAACAGCGGAGGGCCGCGCCGAACACGGTACGTTCGGGACCCGAGGTCGAATCGCATTTCACAGGGTCCGGCCAGAGTCAGCACCGCGAGGGTCAGGACGCCGAACATGACCCCGATCGCCGCGATAAAGAGCCCGATGACGAATTCCGGGCGGTGAGAAGCGAACAGCTCCACCCACGCCGCGAAAACCAGTGTCGCCGTCATGGGTGCGAGGATCGCTGCCAGGACGGCGCACCAGAGGCGAATGCCCGGCGGCCGACGAAACTCGATACTGCTTTCGTCGCGTGAATGCAGAAACCCGCATTGCGTTCGGGAGCTAAACATACTGCGGTCCTCTCGCGGACTGGCGGAGCCTAATCCTTCAAGCTGCGGCTTCGACGAGAGTCCGCTCACGCGGCGTTTTCCTCGGAGATGCCGGCTGATCTTCACCGTTCGGGATCCTGCCGTAATCCACCGGCAGGCGGTTAGTTTATTCCGCAAGATTCTTTCGCGCACCTGTAATGGCGGCCGGCCGGCGCAGGTCTTATTCCCAACAGACATCCAGGACCGGCCAAACAAAACCGGACCGGTCTTAACCTTACAAACCGAGGAGAAACGACGATGGACATCAATCCCTACTTCACCGACTTCGACCCGACGGCCGCAGCGAACTCCGACCTGAACGCTGCCGAGCAGTGGAAGATCATGCAGGACGCGGAGACGGCCTCCACCGCCATGATACTGGACTCCACGGAGTACCGGATGGAGGTCAACGACGAGGCGTTCCAGAATTTCGACGACGTTATCACCGGGAACGACACGTCGGTCGATCCCACCGCGACCGGCGACGCGATGACGGGCCTGCACACGACGAACGACGCGACCGATATCGGCGCGAACGCGCTGGAAGGCGCGGCGCCGCAGCATATGGACACGCTGCCGGACGGCCGCGAGGTGCTGATCACCGGCGACACCGACGGCTATCGCGACTTCAACCACCAGCAGGGCGACAACGACCTTGGCTTTCAGCAGGACTGCGGCCTCGTCTCCAGCCAGGACGTGCTGAACCAGTTCGGCGTGGACGTGAACGAGAACGACGTGGTTCACCACGCGGTGGACAACAACGAATGCCAGGTGGTGCCGGGCGACAACGCGAACTCCGGCGGCACGACGGCGGACTGGCAGGCCAACGTGCTCTCCGACTACGGCGTTCCGGCGCACGTGGAGAACGGCGGCAGCATGGACGACCTGGCGAACAACATCCAGGACGGTCACGGCGTGATCATCGAGGTGAACGCGGGCGTGCTGTGGGACGACCCGAACAGCTACGGCGACGGCCAGTCCAACCACGCGATCACTGTGACAGGCGTCGTACGGGACCCGTCCACGAGCGAAATCACCGGCTTCGTGGTGAACGACAGCGGCGACGGCAAGGGCGAGAAGTACGTCGATGCCGCCACGATGCAGCAGATGTGGGTCGACACAGGCGGCCAGAGCGTCGTCACCGACGTTACGCACTAATTGTATTCCGGTGTTCAGGTGTAGGGTGTTCAGGACCAATCGCCCCGTGGCGAGCCCTCCTGAACACCCGAATACCCGAGCACCTGGATACCCGAACACCCGAATACCGGAACACCGGAACACCCGAAACCCGAACGGCCATAACCAATTGCCCTGCACCATCCATTCGAGAAGGAAACGAAAATGACCACCGAAACCAAATGGCTCTCCTATACCGAAGTGCGCCAGCGCCAGCGCAACAGTCCGCTCCGCCAGGCGGAGATTCCCGTCGAGTACGCAGTCTCGCTGCCCCTGCCTACGCGGCGCTTCGGCGCCGCCGTCTACGCGAGCTTCGCCAGCCCGGCGCAGCGCCAACCGCATCAGCCGATGCGCCAGGGCGGTCCGGACCGATGGTGGGCGGTCGACGCCCGAACCGGCCACCTGGCGCTCTACGCGCAGACCACCGTGGTTCCGATTGCCGGCAGCACGCAGTGGGACACGGTTACGCTCCCCGCCGTGGAGTCCACGGTCGACGAGCTGCGACAGGGAATCGCACGGATCGAGGAGAAGATGAACGCGCTCGCGCCCGCCTTCTTCGGTGGTGAGGCTGGCGACAAGGCCGGCCGCAATGAGCTGCTCGCCGCCCTGGAAAAGATCCTGCCCGCTCCCATCCTGCCGCAATACCGCGCCATCGCGCCGGACCTCTTCGCGTGGTTGGAGGCCTAGGGCCTCCGGTCCCTCCGCTGGAAGCGTGCGTGGTATGCTCACGAAGCCGGGCCGATCATCGGTCCGGCTTCGTGCGTGGATCTTCCGTTGCACCGGTAGCTCGTCTTCCCTGTTCGTACGGCGAGCCGCCGTGCGCGCCGGACCAGGGCGCGGCGCGGCTATTCCTCCGCGCCTTGAGTCCCGGTACGCGGCAACATATGTGTCGAGGGAAACGGCAGACCCATCCGTGCGGCCAGCGTAGCCAGGCTCTCGAACACGGCCTGATCCAGCGCGACGCCGTCCGTTGCCTGGAAGGCGGCGCGCTCCGCCTCCGGCTGGCCGGGATAGAGGATCGGACCGGGCGCGTTCGCGGCGCGCGGCGCGTTGGTGAGGTCGTCCAGCAGTGCCTCCAGCCGGGCCTCGAATTGGCCCACCTCTTCGATCGCGGTCGGGTCGATCGCCATGAAGAGCTGGCCGAGATCCGAGTTTCGGGCCGTCGAGAAGAGCCCCATGATGTGCGGACCGCAGGTCGCGCCGCCCAGCACGCCCGTCAGCATCTCCACGACGAGCGCCAGCCCGTACCCCTTGTACCCGCCGGTCGCCTCCTCGCCGCCGAGCGGGAGCAGCGCACCCCGGAGCGCGTCGTCGGGCGCCGTCGCGGCTAGCCCGTCCGGCCCGATCGCCCAGCCACGCGGGATCGACTCGCCGCGCCGGGCCGCGACCTCGATCCGGCCACGCGGCACGGTCGAAGTCGCCATGTCCAGGACCAGCATCCCGAAGCGTCCGGCAGGCGCCGCGACGGCGATCGGGTTGGTGCCCAGCATGGGGGCGCGCGCCCGGGTTGGGGCAACCATCGCACCGGCGTTCGTCAGCGAAACGCCGATGAGCCCATGCTCCGCGGCGCGCATCGCATACCAGCCGGCGATGCCATAGTGGTTGTTGTTGCGGACGATCGAGATCGCAGCGCCCAAGCCCGCCGCTCGGGCGATTGCGTCGTCCATCGCCACGCGGCCGGCGTGCTGGCCCCAGCCGTTGTTCGCGTCGAAGCGGACCAGCGCCGGCTTGCCCCGCTCCTTGACAGGCCGCGCCGCGGGATCGAGCACGCCTGCCTCGACCAGCGCGAGGTAGTTGGGGAGGCGCGCCGTGCCATGCGACGCGATGCCGCGCAGGTCGGCCGCGACCAGCACCTCGGCCACGTCGGCGGCGACGTCCGGTGAAGTGCCGACGGACTGGAGCAGCGCCTCCGTCCAGGCGCTCAGCGCTTTGACAGGGAGGACGACGCCGACGGGCGGGTCCTTAGACTCGGGCATATTCGCACTCGGTCCTCGCGGAGGGATGTGGGAAGTCGCCGCGGTCGGCATTGCCCGGCGGCGCAGCGGCTCCGGCCGGACCATATTACCCAATCGCGCATTGCCCACGGTCGTCGTCGGGACCTCGCCGATTACGACGGTGACTGCGGCGGGCCCGCTGGGTTACTATCCGTCCCCTCAGGACATTGGCCCGCTCACTGTCCTGATGACGCCCCTGGCGAATTCGACTCGATCTGCGTCTATTGGAAGGGCAGCGCGCTGCAGCGGGCTGGGCGGACTCTTTACGGAACGGCGATCGACATACCTGGTTGTGACAGATGCCGCGCCGCGAAGCTGGCAGGTGGACAACCGGGGCGAGGTGTTCCTGCACGAGCGGACTCACGGCGTCGCGGCATGGGCGCGCGCTCGGCTTTCGCGACCAGATTCCACCGGCGGACGCGGACGGCGGCGATCTATACGGCTACGCGAAGAGCCCGGTACACGGCTGGTGCACCTACTACTGGCCTCTCTATAACGGCCTCGTCCCCGTCGACGGCGTTCTGAGAGGGTTCACGTCGGAGATGTGGGCGAGCCGGCCGCTACGGCACCGCAAGCCGGCGCCTGCACTATTGCCCTGACCGGCCCCGTAGCGGCCCGTCAACGCGTAGAGCGCGGTTATGGCCCGTTCGGCCGCCGGGCGATTGATAGCCGCGTCGAAACCGTCGCTAGCCGCGCCACATGCCCGCGTCAGGGGTCTTTCGCCTGCCGCACCACCAATGGTCGCACTCGGGGTCTCAGCAGCGACCCGAACGTTGTCAGGGTGCGGATCCGCCAGGTTCGCTTGACTGCTCCGATGCGACGCGCACCGTGCCGTCCGGTTCCCATTCCTCGTCTTCGTCGATGCCGTCGAGCAAGGTGGCATCCCAGGCGGACCGCTCGGCGATTTCCTGCGCCTACGCGATACTGTCCGCGCGCAGTGCCTCGTATGCGGCATCCGCGTGGCGGAAGAACCACGTACGATGGTCCGCATCGATGTTGGCAGCAGCAACGGGCTCGCGCGCCAATTCATACCCGTTGTATCCGCCTCGATTGCCGATTCCCCTTTTCTTGGTGTAAATCGCTTATCTGACAGCATCGATCCGGTCTTTCCGGACTGTTACGGTTACTGCACGTCGAATCTTAGCACTTTTGGACCCGATGACGCGCGGCTTCCTCGCGCCAGACCTTGACAAGGCGGCAAGTATCCTGTTATGATGCAGTGTACTTTGTGATACAAAGTACACTGCATCATTATTTATCATATTCGCGACACAAGGAGCCTATATGCGCGTTAAGTTCATCCTGCCGGCCCTTACGGAGGCGAACAGTCCGCTCTTCCGGCCGATCAAGTACTCGCTATTCCCTCCGCTCGGCCTCGCGACGCTGGCCGCCTACCTCGCCGATAGCGACGAGGCGACGCTCGAGGACGAGCACGTCGCGCAGCTTACCCTGCACGATGACCCCGAGCTGGTCGCGATCCAGGTCTACATCACTTCGGCGCGGCGGGCGTACGAGCTGGCCGATCACTACCGCGCCCGCGGAGCCTATGTCGTGCTGGGCGGGCTGCACGTCACGTCCATCCCGGACGAGGCCGCGGCGCACGCGGATACGATCTTCCTTGGACCGGGCGAGGACACCTGGCCGGCGTTCCTGGCGGACTTTCGGGCGGGCCGCGCCCGGAAGCGATACGAGTCGCGCGAGCGCACCCTGCTCGGAGTGCCGCCGATCCGCCGCGACCTCATAAACCGTCGCCTCTACCTCGTTCCGAACTCGATCGTCGTCTCCCGGGGCTGCCCGCACGTCTGCGATTTTTGCTACAAGGAGGCGTTTTTTCAGGGCGGACGCTCGTTCTACACGCAGACAGTCGACGCGGCCCTGGCAGAGATCGACCGGCTGCCCGGGCGTCATCTTTACTTTCTGGACGACCATCTGTTCGGAAACGTCCGCTTTGCCACGGAGCTCTTCGAGGGAATGCGGGGAATGCGGCGGGTGTGGCAGGCGGCCGGAACCGTCCAATCGATTCTCAAGCCGAATCTGCTGGAGAAGGCGGTCGCCAGCGGGCTGCGCAGCCTGTTTGTCGGCTTCGAAACGCTCAGCGAGGCGAACCTGCGGGAGCAGCGCAAGACGCAGAACCTCAACCGGGACTACGACGCGGCCATCCGCCGCCTTCGAGAGCTCGGCGTGATGGTGAACGGCAGCTTCGTGTTCGGCATGGACGGCGATGGCCCGCACGTGTTCGCCCGGACAGTGGATTGGGCCGTCCGGCAGGGCATCGAAACGGCGACCTTTCACGTCCTGACGCCCTATCCCGGCACCGCGCTTCATCAGCGGATGGTCGCGCAGAAGCGCATCCTGCACGAAGACTGGGACCTCTACGATACGCGGCACGCCGTATTCGAGCCGGCCGGCATGACCTGCGAGCAGCTCGAAACCGGCTACTGGCGCGCTTATCGGGAGTTCTACCGCTGGGGCTCGATCTTCCAGGGCGCGCTCGTCAAACCGGAGTGGCGCGGCCGGTTACGCCATCTCGCCTACGCGACCGGCTGGAAGAAGTGCGAGCCGCTGTGGGACGTGCTGATCCGCGCGAAGCGAGTCGTGCAGGTCCTCCCGCTGCTCGAATCGGTGCTCGGATGCGTCCGCGCGGAGGGCGGCGTAGCCTGCGCGGCGCCGTCCGGTCGCCCCACGGCGTCTCCCGCCGCGATCCTGCCGCTCGCAGAGGCCGATTGATCGAGCCGCTTGAAGCGTTCGCGGGCCGGCCCCGCGCTACTTCGACGCCTCGCGCCGCCGATTCAATCGCCGGCGGCGATTCGGTACAGGACGCCATGATCGACGAAACTGAGATACTGCCCGCCTGGCATCCATTGTAGGGCGGGCGCCGACTGGAATAGGTTGTCAACACCGACGCGTCCAATCTCCCGCGTCCCGCTGCCGTCCAGCCGGCTCAGCCGGTAACTTACCGCCATCCGCCCGGCCCGAAACAACTTCGGAAACGCTCTGTTGAGCATCCGGTCGAGACCGGAGGTCACGTCGATGCCAACCGTCCACAGTACGCGGCTGCCATCCGGCGAAAGTGTAATCGTGCCGCTCGCGGCGCCGTGCGGTGTCGGAACGCTCCAGATGCGCGGTGCCGCGCTCGGATGACCGAGCGAGAATTCGTAAAGCTTGTACGCTGTCGCCGTTCGACGACCAGACCCAATTCGTTTCGCCTGGCAGAGTCTGCACGCGGCCCGTCCGAAGCGACACGCACTCGCTGAATGCCCGATTGGTCTGACCGCTGTATCGCACTTGCAGCCGATAAAGGTGGTCGCCGCGCGCCGAAAGGACCCTTAGCGTCGGGTCGGTCCGTACGCCGATTATGCGGGGCAGCGTCTCTCGCGGGCCTGCGGGCGCACCGGCGACGAGCCTTTGGCGGTTGCCGTGCAGCGTC
>DATGJU010000601.1:0-14720 GCA_035295045.1 Chthonomonadaceae bacterium | reverse complement strand
CAGCTCGATCGCGCAGGCCGATGCGCTGCGCCACCGGTACGGGCTGGACAAGCCGCTGCCGCTCCGCTACCTGCATTGGGCACAGGGCTTCGTCCGGGGCGATTTCGGCGAATCGTTCCGGTACGAGCGTGAGGTCAAGGATCTCATTTGGGAGCGGCTCGGCTTCACGGTGCTGCTCTCCGTCGGCTCGCTGATCTTCATCTACCTGACGGCGATCCCGCTCGGCATCTACTCCGCAACGCACCGGTACCAGTTCACGGACAACGTGCTGACGTTTCTTGCCTTCCTCGGCATGTCGCTGCCCGGCTTTCTGATCGCCCTCGCCGTAATCGTCATCGTCTACAAGGTGTTCGGCGTGCCGCTGTTCGGCCTCTTCTCGCCCTACTACCAATCGCAGGACGCCTGGTCCTGGGCAAAGCTGGCCGATCTTGGCAAGCACCTGTGGATGCCCATCATCGTGATTGCGCTGAACGGAACGGCCGGCCTGATGCGCGTAATGCGCGGCAACCTGCTGGACGTGCTCGGCGAGCCCTTCGTTCGGACGGCGCGCGCCAAGGGGCTGAGGGAGTCCACGGTGGTGGTGAAGCACGCCGCCCGGATCGCCATCAATCCGCTCATCAGCATGCTCGGAATGAGCCTGCCGGACATCCTGTCCGGCACCACGATCGTCTCAATCGTCGCGAATCTACCGACCGTCGGCCCGCTGCTGCTACAGGCGCTGCAGGACCAGGACATGTACCTCGCCGGCACGCTGCTGATGTTCATGAGCATGCTTCTGATCTTAGGCAACCTGCTCGCGGACATCGCGCTCGCCTGGGCCGATCCGAGGATTCGCCTTGAGTAGCGCCGCCCCGGAGCCCATGACGGACGAGCTCGAGACAGACGACTCGCGCACCGGCGAGGTCGGAAGCCTCAGCTATCCGCAGCTCGTCTGGCGGCGGTTCCGCAAGAGTAGGCTCGCGATCGCCGGCGGCGCGGTGCTCGCCCTGTTTTACCTCGCCGCGCTGTTCGCCGAGTTCGTCGCCCCCTACAGCTACCAGACCGACAACATGCGCATGCGGTACGTCCCGCCGACGCCCGTGCGATTCGCCGCCGCGGATGGACTCCACTGGCCGTTCGTCTACGGGCTCCATGCGACTCGAAACGCGGAAACGCTGGAACTGAGCTTCACTGAGGATCGGTCTCGCCGGTACGCGGTGACGCTGTTCCATCACGGCGACCCCTACCGGATGTTCGGAGTCATTTCCAGCGACATCCACCTTATCGGCTCGGGGGGCCCCTTCTACCTCGCCGGTACCGACCGGATGGGCCGGGACCTGTTGTCACGCGTCCTCTATGGCGGCCGGGTCTCGCTAACCGTCGGGCTTGTCGGCGTTCTGATCAGCATCGTTCTTGGCTCGCTGCTCGGGACGCTGTCGGGCTACGCGGGGGGCTGGCTGGATATTGCGATCCAGCGGCTCATCGAGCTGCTCTCCGCATTTCCCGCGATACCGCTATGGATGGCGCTCGCTGCGGCGCTCCCTCCGAACTGGTCCGGCATCCAGGTCTATTTCGGCATCACCGTCATCCTGTCGCTGCTGGGCTGGGGCGGGCTGGCGCGACAGGTCCGCGGCAAGATCCTCGCCAC
This sequence comes from Chthonomonadaceae bacterium, assembly GCA_035295045.1. Classification (GTDB taxonomy): domain Bacteria; phylum Armatimonadota; class Chthonomonadetes; order Chthonomonadales; family Chthonomonadaceae; genus DATGJU01. Next base: position 13,093 of record DATGJU010000601.1, on the reverse strand, counting down.
CCGCGACGCGGACTACGTCCTGGCGGCCAGGGCGGCTGGCGCCGGTCATTGGCACGTCCTCACGCGCCATCTGCTGCCGTCGGCCTACAGCCACATCATCGTGACGGCGACTCTGGCAATTCCCGGCATGATCCTGGGCGAGACGGCGCTCAGCTTCCTGGGCCTCGGCATTCGTCCGCCGCTTACGAGCTGGGGCGTATTGCTCGAGGAGGCGCAGCGCGTGACTGTCGTCCTTCACTACCCGTGGCTGCTCTTCGCGGCAGCCCCTGTAATCCTCGTGGTTATCGCCTTCAACTTCGTCGGCGACGCCCTTCGGGACGCCGCGGACCCGTACGGCTATTGAGCGCGGTATACTCTCTGGATAGAATGATGTAAGCTCTGAAAGGATAACAGCCCGTTGCCGAACGACGGTACCGCCACGGTGCTGCTGGCGCTGGCGTTCTCCAACGCGCTGCTCCATGCCCTGATACCGTCACACTGGCTGTCGTTTGCGCTCGTTGGGCGGGCACACCGCTGGCCAATTCGGACGACGGTCGGCGTGGCCGCGCTCGCCGGCGCGGGGCACGTGGGCGTAACGGTCGTTCTCGGAATGGCCGTGGTCTTCCTGGGCAAGGAGTTGGCCCTCCGTATCCCGCCTTTTGCGGAGCACGCTGCCGCGGCGGCTGCGCTGATCCTTCTCGGCGTCGTGTTTCTTGTTCGCGCGAGGGGGCACGCCGGCTGCCAGCATCACGGCCACCACCAGGAGGGACAGGTAGTCGGCGGACCTGACGCCGGATCGGTGGTAGCGCTGGTTCTCGGCATGACGCTGTCGCCCTGCCTGGACCTGCTTTCGGTCTATATTGCCGCGGCCACGTTCTCCTGGCGCATGGTGGCGGAGGTCAGCGCGATCATGGCGGCGACCACGCTCGCGCTCATGGTCACGCTCGTCTGGCTGGCACTGCACGGCATGCGGCGGCTGCGCCTGGATTGGCTGGAGCGCAATGAGGGCTACGTCGTCGGCGCGCTCCTGATACTGCTAGGCCTGTTTGTCCTGGCGCTGCGGTAATGGGCGCACAGATCGGCAGGGGCTCGGAATCCAAAGGACTCGAAGGATGAAGGCACGATGAAGATTAGCCGGCGCTGCGCGGTAAAGAAAATCACGGCGTCTGTGGGTGCGGCGACGATTGCCGGCGCGATCGACGCCGAAGCACGGGCCGAGCCGGTGACCGCGGCCGATTCGGCGGTCACGGTCGACCAGACGCTCTGGTACGATCGTCCGGCGGCCGCGTGGCTGGAGGCGCTGCCCGTCGGTAACGGCCGGCTTGGCGCGATGGTCTACGGCGGCGTGCCCCAGGAGCGGCTTCAACTGAACGAAGGAACGCTATGGGCCGGCGGTCCGCACGACTACTCCAACCCGGAGGCGCTGGCAGCCCTGCCGGAAATACGTAAGCGAATCTTCGCCGGGGACTACCGAGGCGCGCAGGACCTCGTCAACCTACATTTTATGAGCCGGCCACTCCGCCAGCCGCCCTACCAGGCCCTCGGTAATCTCTTTCTCGATCAGCATCCCGGCGGATCCGTTCCGACCGGCTATCGCCGGGAGCTCGATCTCGACTCCGCCCGGGTGCGGACGAGCTATCTGCTGGACGGCGTGCACTACCGGCGCGAGGTGTTCGCCAGCGCGCCGGACCAGCTCATCGTCGTAAGCCTGACCGCTGACCGACCGGGCAAGATCGACCTGACAGCCAGTCTGCAGAGCGCCCACGCGGGCGCAGCTCAGGCCGCCTCCGGCGCGCGCTCGTCCGCCGACAACGGCCGATATGAGATCATTATCGAAGGCCGCAACGGCGACGGCGAGGGCGTGCCGGGCGCGCTCAAGTTCGCGGCGATCGTGGACGCGCGGCCGGAGAGTGGGCGGACCACCGCGGGGCCGGATGGTAAGCTGCGGATCGAGGCGGCGGACAGCGTGGTCCTGCTCCTATCGATGGCGACGAGCTACATCTCCTTCCGCGACGTTTCCGGTGACGCCGTTGCGAGGGCGCGCAAGCCGCTGGACGCCGCACGGCGCAAATCGCTCAAGCGGCTTGCCGAGGCCCACACCGCCGACTATCAGCGGTTCTACCGCCGCGTCGGAATCGAGCTGGGACCCGGCGCGGCCGGCGCGGATGCGGCCACTCGCTTGCCGACAGACCGCCGCGTCCGGGCCTTCGCGAAGGGCGGCGATCCCGGCCTGGCCGCGCTCCACTTCCAGTTCGGACGCTACCTGCTCATTTCGTGCTCACGCGAGGGCGGCCAGGCCGCGACACTCCAGGGCCTCTGGAATGACAGCCTCTCGCCGCCCTGGGGGTCGAAGTATACGATCAATATCAACACCGAGATGAACTACTGGCCCGCTGCGGGGGCGAACCTGCTCGAGTGCTGCCAGCCACTGTTCGACATGCTCGCCGACATCGCCGTCACCGGCCAGACGATCGCCGCGAAGCACTATGGGGCAAGTGGCTGGGTGTGCCACCACAACACCGACCTGTGGCGCGCCGCGGCGCCGATCGACGGCGCATTCTGGGGCATGTGGCCGATGGGCGGCGCGTGGCTCTGCAAGGCGTTCTGGGACCATTACGAATTCACGCGGAACAGGGACACGCTTCGCAAGGCCTATCCGATCATGAAGGGAGCCGCCCAGTTCTTCCTGGACTCGCTGGTTCCCGAGCCCGCGCACGGCTGGCTGGTCACCTGTCCGTCGGTATCACCGGAAAACGCGCATCATGACGGCGTCAGCATCTGCGCAGGTCCGACCATGGATATCCAAATCCTGCGGGATCTGTTCGACGCCGTTTCGTCGGCCGCGGCAGTTCTCGGCATCGATCGCGCATTTCGCGAGCGCGTGCTGGCAACGCGCGCGAAGCTGCCGCCGATGCAGGTCGGCCGCCAGGGCCAGTTGCAGGAGTGGCTCGAGGACTGGGACGCCGGAGCGCCGGAGCAGCACCATCGTCACGTCTCGCACCTCTACGGCCTATTCCCGAGCCGTCAGATAACGCCCCGCGACACGCCCGACCTGTTTGCGGCGGCGCGAAATTCGCTGGAGACGCGTGGCGACGCTGCGACCGGCTGGAGCCTGGCCTGGAAGATCAACCTGTGGGCGCGGCTGCTGGACGGCGACCATGCGCACAAGCTGATCGTCGATCTGATCTCGCCTGAGCACACGGCGCCGAACCTCTTCGATCTGCACCCGCCGTTCCAGATCGACGGCAACTTCGGCGCGGTATCCGGCATCGTCGAGATGCTCCTTCAGAGCCATAACGGCGAAATGCATCTGCTTCCTGCGCTGCCGGGGGCTTGGCGATCCGGCAATGTGCATGGCCTTCGCGCCCGCGGCGCCTTTACCGTCGAGATCGCATGGCTCGATGGCGAGCTTGTCTCCGCCGGCATCTATAGTCACGCCGGCGTACAGACGCGCCTGCGCTATCGCGATAAGACCATATCCATTGACCTCAAGGCTGGCGGCTCCGGCCGCTGGGACGGACATGCGAGAGAACTCACGTGACAGGTAGCTGGTAGTCGGTAGTCGGTGGCTGGCAGATGCATCCCACCAGCCACCAGCTACCTACTACCAGCTACAAGCTACCAACATGCCTGATCTTCAGACACACCTGGACGGGTTTCTGCTCTACATAACGGCGGAGCGGGGGCTTTCGCCGCACACGGCGACGAACTACCGCTGCGACCTGGACCAGTTCTTCCTGGTCGCCATGCAGCGCGGCGCCCGCCTGGCGGAGGAGCTGATCGAGCCGCACGTGCTGGCATTCGTCGCAGCTTGCCAGGGGCGCGGCCTCTCGGAATCCAGCATCGCGCGTAAGCTGGGCGCGATCCACTCGTTCGCGAAATACCTGGTCGTGGACGGTGTCCGCAAGGACGACTTCGCGGGCGGCATCGAGGGCCGCAAGCGTCCGCGCCGGCTGCCGCGCGCTCTCTCGATCCCGAAAGTGAGACAGATGCTCGGCCAGGCGGACCCGCACGAGCCACGGTCTCTGCGCGACAAGGCGATGTGCGAGCTGCTCTACGCGACCGGAATTCGCGTTTCGGAGCTTACTGCGCTGACTCTGGACGACATCGATTTCGCGGGCGGCCTTCTCCACTGCTTCGGCAAGGGCCGCAAGGAGCGCTACGTTCCCATCGGCAAGGTCGCCATGGAGTTCCTGGGGCTCTACCTTGCGCAGCGTCGCGGGATGAAGCAGCCCGACGAGGGTGGATTTCGCAAGGAGCGGCCGGCGGCCGCCTCGCGCCAGCGGCGTTCGCTCGCGGATCCGCCGACGCTGGAAGAGGCGCGAAGCCCGCTCCTGTTCCCGGACTGGACGGGCCGCCGGATGGATCGGGGCAAGGCCTCCAGAATCGTGAAGGCCTACGCCGTCCGCGCCGACCTGGAGGAGAAGGTGACGCCCCACGTTCTGCGCCACTCCTTCGCAACGCACCTGCTCGCTCAGGGGGCGGACCTGCGCACGATCCAGGAGCTGCTGGGCCACGCGCAGATCTCCGCCACGGAGATCTACACGCACGTTACGAACGACCGGCTGAAGGACGTCTACCGCAAGGCGCATCCGCGCGCGTAGCCCGGTGTGGGGCATGGCAGACGAGCGAAGGCCCGCGCCGTATGGCGCGGGCCTTCGCTGCTGCGTACGCGTTTGGTACACGAGCCACGAATTCCGAACAGCTCGTCACGATCCGCGCATCACGCCACCATTAGCGTTTCCTGGAGGGGGGCAAGCCGCTCGCGCAGCATGTTCCGGGCGCGGTTGAGCCGTGATTTTACGGTTCCGATCGAGAGACCCGTCGTCTCCGCGATCTCCTCGTACGATTTGCCCTCGCTGTGATACATGCGCAGCACCTGGCGCTGGTAGGCCGGAAGGTGCATGATCGCCTTGGCGAGCATCTGCGACACTTCGTGCTCCATGCAGAGGGCTTCCGGCGAGGGCGATGGGTCCATAATGTCGCGGCCGGCGGAGGGCTCGGAATCGTTGTTGGGTCCGGCGTCGAGGCTCAGATGGCCGCGGTGCGCCGGCCGGACACAGAGGTCCAGGTAGGTGTTGCGAACGATCCGGAAGAGCCACGAGGTGAAGCTCGCCTCGTTTCGGAAGGTGTGCAGATTCTGGTACAGCCGCAGGAAGACCTGGCCCGCGATGTCGCCAGCCTCTTCGTGGTTCCTGCAGAGCGAATAGGCAAACTTGTAGACGGACTTTTCGTACTTGTGGATCAGCGTGTTCCAGGCCGCAGATTCGCCTGCCTTGCACCGGTCCAGCAGCTCCAGCTCCGCCTGGGTTGCGAACGATTCGTGCGCGGCGTTGCGGTTGATGTGGAGATTCTGGTCGGTATGGCTGAGCGTATGCATTGTTGGTCTCCTGATACGTCTGGCCACAGCGTCGTCAATTTGCTGCGGCAAGCATTCGCGTTTTCGTTGCTGAATTGGCGGAACGCGCAGACAATCATCGGGGCCTGCCTGATGGCGACAATCAATGCCGCCATGCTCAAATCACTCCCAACGCAGACGAGGCGGCAAAAACGAAAGCGACTCCGCCCGGCGTTTACGCCATGACGGAGCCGCAATCAATTCGGGACGCTGTTATCGAGTCGTAATTAGGCCCACCCAGTCATGGCGAAACCGCCATCGTCCGTATCGGGGGCCATCCATTCTACGCGACAGACAGGGCCGCGGAATGGGTTACGGTATTCTGTTGAGGGATCGGAGAGGGCGCCTGTGCCGATTTACGCGCAGTCGCGCCGTTTCCTACTCAAATTAGACGATGTGTCCGGGACGAAAGTTCCGGTCATATCAGCGGCCGACGATAAAAACTTGAGAAAAAGTTTTCAGCATGCTCAGCAAGCCGTGTCCGCACCCGCGCCCAGTGCGCGCGCGATGGCCGCGCGGAACGCATCGAGCGCTTTGCGGCGCGTCTCGGCCTCGCCGGTCCGGTCATGCACGCCTGGGCCTCCGGCCTTTACAGGCGGTGCGAGCGCATCCCGCAGGCAGCGAACGGACCCGTTCGCATTGGCGACGCAGAGGACCTGGCCGGCCGTGGCGGCTGCAATGTCCAACTGGAGGGCTACGACCGCCGGCGCGGGTGCGGCGATAAGCTGAACGGCGCCGATCCGCATCCAGCTTATCGCCGCCGAATCGGCCTCGGCGGTCGGCGGCGCGATTGGGGCTTCGCCCGCCGCCAACACCTCCGTGTGGCGGCCGTGCGCGTTCCAGCGCGCCGCGTGCGCCGCGTCCCCAATCTGCCGGCCGCTCTCCGCCATGGCCTCCCATCCGTCCGTGCGCACCGGGCGCACGTCCGCGCCGAAGCCTGCAAGGAAGAGCGGCAGCGCATTCGGCCGGACGCCGCTGTCCGCGGCCTCGCGCATGAACCGGCTCTTCAGGTGCGCGCATGCGGCGCCCGGCCAGCCGGCGGAGATCGTATCGCAATCGGCAGCCAGATCCGCAGAGCAGGCATGCCCGAATAGCAGCGCCATCAGCCGTCCGTCCGCGCCGTTGACGCAGATCGCCTGAACATGCGGAGCCACGGCGCGGCTGTAGTCCGGCGGCCTCGGCTCGTGCCAATCGGGCTCCGTCCCGCTGCAGGCGACTCCGATCTGCGCGGAGGCCTCGCCGTACGTAACGTGTACCGGCTCCAGGCAGTGCGCCGCGTCTACCGCGGCGCTCCAGAGCTTGCGCTGAAGTACGTCGATGTAGGGCCTGTCCGCCATCTCCGACTCAGTGTCCGGCGCGTGCGGGTTGCCGGAACAGGCGATCAAGACGTGCTCGCGGGCTGTGCCGATCTGGGCCGCAATTTCGCGGCGGATGCCATTTGCGCCATCGGTCGACAGGGCATATAAGTCGCAGCTTATCAGCGCGAGCCGCACACTGCCATCGTCCAGGACAAGCGCGCGGGCGTACAGCGGGTCGTGTATGGCGAGGCTGCTGGCGGAGCCGCCCCGGAGTGAAGCCATCCGGACGAGATGTGGCGGTGTAATGTCGGTCTCGAAGACTCCGGCGTAGAGTGGCATCGGTTATCCGTTGAATCTCGCAGCTCGGCGGCCCGGCCCGCGGCTGCCTGCAAGCCAGTAAGTCGGCAGATTCAGAGTTCCGCTCAGTTGCGCCCGTAAGCGCGGCAAGCGAGCGTCTAAGCGCTGCCATCGCGGCGGCGCCCGCGCCGGCGCGCCGGAATTGTGCGACGGTTGCAGGGTATCGCCTGCCGGCCGCCGAACTCCATGCACCGGTCACGAGCGACTTGCGAAGTCCCAGATTGTAGCGCAATTCGCTCCTTGAAGCAACCTTACGCAGCATGGGCCATGCCGCGCCCTGGGAGGAGCCGTCCGTGAAGATTGGAATCAATCGCTGGACGCTGCCGCCGGCGCTTACGCTATCCGAGAGCTTTCGGCTGGCTATGCGCGCCGGATTCGACAGTATCGAGATCAATATCGCCGAAGATGGCGAGCTGACGCTGGACAGCGACGAGCCCTCTGTCCGCGCCCTGGTTGCGGACGCGAAGGACGCCGGTATCGAGCTGTCGAGTCTCTCCACCGGCCTGGGCTGGAAGTATCCCCTCGGCTCGATGGATCCCGCCATTCGCGAGAAGGCGCGCGCAGTCGTGCGCAAATCGCTGCAAGTCGCGTCCTGGATGGACGTGGACACGATCCTCGTCGTGCCGGGCGTGGTGACTCCCGACGCTGCCTACGATCAGGTCTACAACCACGCGCTGGAGGGGGTGCGCAGCGTCGCTCCGGACGCCGAGCGGCTCGGCGTGACCATTGGCATAGAGAACGTCTGGAACAAGTTCCTCCTCAGTCCGTTGGAGTTCGCCCGCTTCATCGACGAGGCTGGGAGCGAGGCAGTCGGCGCCTACTTCGACGCGGGCAACATCCTGCAGTACGGATACCCGGATCAGTGGATTCGCATCCTGGGCAGCAGGATAAAGAAGGTCCACGTCAAGGATTTCAAGGCGAACATTGGAAACGGCACCGGCTTCTGCAATCCGCTGCAGGGCGACGTGCCCTGGGAGAAGGTGCGCGCGGCCCTCGCGGAGATCGGCTACGACGAGTACGTTACCGGCGAGGTCGCGGGCTACAAGGTGCATCCGGAGATCGGGCTGAAGCACATCGCGGAGTCGCTGCGCGCGGTCTTCGCCGGATGACGAACGGCGCCAGCAGTAGGCCCGGCGCAGGCGGACCGCGGGCCAGGGGAGAGCGACGGATCAGCAACACGGTCGTCGCCCTCGGATTCGTCAGCCTGCTGACCGACACGGCGTCTGAGATGGTCTATACGCAGGTCCCACTCTTCCTCACGCAGGTTCTGGGGCAGGGGCCGGCTGTCGTGGGCCTGATCGAGGGAGTTGCGGAGAGCACGGCCAGCCTCTTCAAAGTGATATCCGGTGGGCTCTCCGATGCCGGCGGCCGGCGCAAGCCACTAACCGTGGCGGGCTACAGCCTGAGCGCGATAACCAAGCCGCTCATGGCGCTGGCGGCCGCCTGGCCGGCGGTCCTGCTCCTCCGATTCCTGGATCGGACCGGCAAGGGGCTGCGGACCGCGCCGCGAGATGCCCTCATCGCCGAGGTGACCGCGAAGGAGAACCGCGGCCGCGCCTACGGACTGCACCGCGCCATGGACACCGTCGGCGCGATCCTCGGTCCTCTGCTTGGCGTCTGGTTCCTCTCGTTCTTCATCGGCTCGGCGGACCGGCAGCTCCGCGCGCTGTTCCTGTTTGCCGGCATCCCCGGGGCGCTCGCAGTACTCACGCTCATGTTCTTTGTCCGCGAGAAGCCGGCGCCGCCTCGGCCCGTTCCCGCCGCCGACGCCGGCAGTGGCGTCGGCCGCGGATTCAGCGCGCTGGCGCACTGGCGCGAGCTGGACCCGGCCTACCGCCGCTTCCTGGGCATCATGTTTCTGTTCAACCTGGGCAACTCCAGCGATGCCTTTCTGATCCTCCGGGCGCACCATTTCGGATTCGGCCAGCAAACCCTGCTCTGGCTCTATGCCGCGTTCAATGTGGTAGAGGCGGTGCTCGGCTACTCGGCGGGCGTACTGTCCGACACGGTAGGGCGCCGGCCGCTCATCATCGCCGGGTTCGGTATCTTCGCGCTGGTGTACCTTGGCTTCGCGCTCGTCAACTCCGCGACCGCGGCGGCCATCTGGCCGCTATTCCTTCTCTACGGCGGCTACTACACTCTGACGCAGGGTTCGCAGCGCGCGTTCGCGGCGGACTTCGCAGACCCGGCCAGGCGTGGGCTCCAGATCGGAGCATACCATACCGTCGTCGGCATCGCTCTGCTGCCGGCGAGCATCATCGGCGGCGTGCTCTATCGATGGCGGCCCGGCGCGCCCTTCTTCCTCGGCGCCGCCACCGCCGCAATCTGCGCGCTGCTGCTCGCGAGTCAGCGGTCGCCTTCGAAACCGGCGCCCGCCGCGTAGCTTCGTCCTAGCTTTGCCCGACGGTGACTCCCGTAGTCGCGTGCTGCGGGCGCCGGTGCGCAACCAGCGAGCGACCGCCCGGATATGGTAGCATTATATCTGATGCTAATCTGGTGCGTTACAATTCAGGAGCAGACAGATGATAGACATATGCAACGGGATCGATTCGCTGTCGAACTTCAAGCGCCGAACGCCTGAGTTCATCAGGCAGATGAAAGAGACCGGCGAGGCTGTGGTGCTTACAGTCAACGGAAAGGCCGAGATCGTCGTTCAGGACGCGGCGTCTTACCAACGACTGTTGGCGATGGCAGAGCGGCTCAGGTCGATCGAAGGACTACAGATGGGCCTGGATGACGTGGCTGCAGGCCGGACAAGGCCGCTCGTTGAGTTCGACGCAGAGATGCGAGCCAAATATGGCATTCCGCGTTGAAACGACTCGGACCGCGGAGGCTGAAGCCCTGGAGGCCTTCGCCTGGTTTTGCGAACACCGATCATTCGAGTATGCGACTGAGTGGTACAACGGGCTGATGGAGGCCCTGTACACGCTGGGCGAATCTCCTGGAAGGTGCCCACTTGCGCCTGAAAACGAAATGTTCGTCCAGGAGATACGCCATCTGCTCTACGCACGGAACCGAACGAAGTACCGTATCCTGTTTACAATAAACCGGGACCTCGTTTACGTGCTCAGAATTCGGCACGGCGCCATGCAGACGCTGTCGCCGGAGGATTAGCTTATGGCGACCTCGCGGTTTTCGTCGGATGATTTGTAGATCGCGTCCATGATCTGTGCGACCATCAGGCCGTGCTCCCCCGTGACCAGCGGCTGCTTCTTGTCGCGGATGCACTCCACGAAGGCGGCCATCTCCGCATAGTGCGTATTCATGTCCCGGTTTGGTACTTTCAGCTCGGCGGTGTAGAGGCTGCGATGCTTCTCCTGCGTGAGCGTCGGAGGCGAACTGGTCACGCCGCCCTCGGTGCCGAGCAGTGTCGTGTTGTGCATCTCCTGCGGGATGTTCGCGACAAAGCTGGCCTCCAGGCTCACGGCCGCGCCGTTCTCGAACCGGATGAGGGCGGACGCGAAGTCCTCGACGGTGAAGTTCTTGTAGTCCCACTGGCCCATGAACCCGACCACATCGGATCGCTTGCCGAATTTCTGGTAGGTGACGCCGCTGGCGGCCGTGGGCTTGGGGTGGTCCATGAACCAGAGCGTCAGGTCCAGAATGTGGACCCCAATGTCGATAAGCGGCCCGCCGCCCTGCTTCGACTTGTCGATGAAGACGCCCCAGCCGGGGATGCCGCGCTGCCGCAGCGACTGGGCGCGCGCATAGTAGACGTCGCCGATCTCGCCGTCCGCGATCAGTCTCTTGAGCGCCTGGTTCGCGTTCGAGAAGCGGCTGTTGTAGCCGATCTGCAGAAACTTGCCGGTCCGTCGCGAAGTTTCCACCATCTCGCGGCCCTCGACGGCGTTCATGGCGATCGGCTTCTCGCAGAGCACGTCCTTGCCGGCCTTGAGCGCGTCGATGGTGATCTGGTGGTGCGCGAAGTTGGGCGTGCAGACCGAGATGCCGTCGATCTCATCCATCTCCAGGAGCTTCCGGTAGTCCTCGAACAGGTGCTTGACGTTCGGATACTTCTCGGAGGTCGATTTGAGCGCCTTCGGCTCGATGTCGCACATCGCGACGACCTCGCATTCGTCCGGAATGCGGTGGTAGCCCGGCAGATGCGCCCCGTTGGCGATTCCTCCCGTGCCGATCACGCCTATCTTAACCTTCTTAGCCATGGGAAACGAGTCCTTTCAGAGCGCCTGCGCCGGAGCAATCGGGTGGGCGATTGATCGATGGTGACGGTTTCGTGGATGGACGGACTTAGGCATCACTTCTGCTGATCGCCCCGAAGTTCCTTCGCGAAGAGAGCATTCTCCGCTCGGCTGCCGCAGGATGATCGGCGATCCGGCGTGCTTGAGCGCATCACAATACTGGAACAGGCGCCGCCTAACCGCCGAAGGCGCGCGATGAGGCGAGCATGAACTTGAGCACGATGTCGCGCATTGAGTAGGACTCGGTGTTCATCGCCTTCTCGACATCGTCGATTTCGTGACGGAGCGCCGAAAAGGCGGCCCTGGCCCGCTCGCCGGTGGAAAACTGGGCCAGTGTCTTGTTGTTGGACGGCGACGCGGGATTCATTTCGGCGATGCGGGCTCTCACGCGTCGGAAGGCGATGGAGCGCCTGGAATGGCCCGTCGGCTGGTGCTTCCTGTAGTGGCGCGCCAGCCGTTCTACGAGCTGCGCGTCGTCGACGGTCCCGCGAGCCTGTGCGTGCGTGTACATTGTGCCGCCGCCCGCGTAGGCCTGTTGAAGCTCCAGGTTATCGATGCGAAACGAGGCGCAGGTCGACGCGAGCTTCCGAATCCGCTCCGACTCCGCCCTGGGGAGGCGCGCCAGCAGTCCCTCGTTGCGACGCGACCAGCAGTGCGCGTAGGCGCGGTAGGCGTCGTCGTACCCCAGCTCCCCGTTCGGCATGCGCTTGTTGTGGAGCTCCGCCCATTTCTCGGGCTTCATCGCCAGAATCTTGTCGCAGCTCAAGCCCAACTGGTCCTCATGCTGCGCCCGCGCCGGATTCGCCGCGAGGGCGAACGCCACGAAAGCGCAGACGACGGAATGGGCAGCACGAATATGTCTCATCACGGGTCCAATTCTTTGTCCTCGAGACACTCGAAAGGACAGGAAAGAGCAGGAGTTGCTGTATCCACGGATCTCACAGGTTTCGTGGATTTGGCTCGACGCGAGGCGAATGCATCGAGTACTGCTATGGACGCTCAGATACCACCGAACGCTTAACCCGATCTGTGAAATCTGTGTAATCTGTGGATAGAGTCCTCACCTGGTGGAAGTCAGCGAGAGGGTCGCAGGCTCGAGGCCGGGGGCCGTTGCCGTGACGGTGATACGGCCCGCCCTGTCCGTTGCCTGGATGACAGCAAGCGCCAGCCCGTGGAAGGCGTGGCGCTTGCCGGCGCGGTCCGGCTCGTGGCTGCTCGGATCGCCGTCGCCGACGCCCGCGACCGCTGCAGGGCCGCGCGCGGTGAACGTGATCTCGTCGCTCGCGTAGGGGACCACGCGGCCCTGCGCGTCCAGCACGGCGACGGTCACCATGGTGACGCACTCGCCGTCGGCCGTCAAATCTGTCCGGTCGGTGGTGAGGCGCAGTTTTGCCGGCGCGCCGGTCGACTCGACCACGTCCGTGCCGATCAGCTTGCCGCCGCGATAGCCCTTCGCCTCCAGCCGCCCGGCCGCGTAGGGGACCTTCCACTCCAGGTGGCCGAAGGGCGGCATCTCCTTCGCGCCGAGGCTGGCGCCGTTCAGGAACAGCTCGACGCGGTCGGCATTGCTGTGGACCCAGACGTCGATGGGCTGCCCCTCCTTGCCGGGCCAGTTCCAGTGCGGCAGCAGGTGCACCACGTCCTTGTCGGACCACCAGGACTGGTAATAGTAGTAGCTGTCCTTCGGGAAGCCGCACTCGTCCATGATGCCGAAGTGGGAGTTGATGCAGGGCCAGCCGTAGGGCGTCGGCTCGCCCTTGTAGTCGAAGCCGGTCCAGACGAAGCCGCCGGCCATGAATGGGCGCGTGGCCAGCGCCTTCCAGGCGGCTTCCGCGGTCTGCGCCCAGCTCGGCGCGTTTACG
>DATGJU010000600.1:0-3710 GCA_035295045.1 Chthonomonadaceae bacterium | reverse complement strand
AGCGCCCTCAGCTTCGGTGATACGCCCAAGACCCGGCGCGCCATGGAGCTGTTGAAAGCGCTCGATCTCGGCAAAACGCGGCGCGTCCTCATCGTCGTCCCCGCGTACGATGCCGCGCTGATCAAGTCGACGCGCAATATTCCTGGCGTAGAGCTTCGGTTCGCGCCCAACTTTTCAGTTCGCGACGCGCTTACGGCGCACAAGATCGTCCTGGTCGAGGAGGCCGTCGGCGTGATCGCAGATGTGTGGTCTCCCGGCGTGACGGAAGCCGAGCAGGAGCTCGCGGAGGTGACGGCATGAGAGATCCTCACGAAATCATCGAGCGGCCGCTGCTCACGGAAAAGAGCAACGACGACGCGGGCCTGAATAAGTTTCATTTCCGCGTGCGCCTCGATGCCAATAAGATCGAGATCGCCCAGGCCATCGAGCATATCTATGCGCGCGACGGCATCAAGGTCACCGCGGTCAATACGATGCACGTCAAGGGCAAGAAGAAGCGCGCCATGTCCAAGGGCGGCAAGGCCGGTTACAGCCCGAATTGGAAGAAGGCGATCGTGACCACGGACAAGCCGATTGTCCTGTTCGAGGGGGTCTGATAGATGCCGATTCGAAAGTACAAGCCTACGGGCCCGGGGCGGCGATTCCGGTCGGTCTCCACGTTCGCGGAGCTTACGCGGAACAAGGCGATCGGCATTCTACGCCGCGGCAACCAGCCGGTCGATCCGCACAAGCCGCTGCTTGCGCCGATCCACAAGACCGGCGGACGCAACAACAAGGGCCGAATCACGCACCGATTCCACGGCGGCGGCAACAAGCGGATGTACCGCATCGTCGACTTCAAGCGGGACAAGTACGAGGTTCCCGGTAAGGTCCTAACGATCGAGTACGACCCCAACCGCTCGTGCCGGATCTCCCTCGTCGAGTACACCGATGGCGAGAAGCGCTACGTGCTCACGCCGATCGGCCTCATCGAAGGCGATACGATCGTCGCAAGCGATGCTGCCGACATCAAGCCTGGCAACAGCCTTCCGCTGCGCGCGATCCCGGTCGGTACGACGATCCATAACATCGAGCTCCACCTCGGCAAGGGCGGCCAGCTGGTTCGATCGGCCGGAACGGGCGCGCAGCTTATGGCCAAGGAGGGTAAGTACGCGCAGGTCCGCCTTCCCTCCGGCGAGACGCGCCGCATCCTGCTGACGTGCCACGCCTCGATCGGGCAGGTCGGCAACCCGGAGCACGAGAACGAATCGTACGGCAAGGCCGGCAAGTCGCGGTGGCTAGGCATCCGGCCGCACGTCCGTGGCGTGGCGATGACTCCCCGCGACCACCCGCACGGCGGCGGCGAGGCGCAGAGCCCGATCGGCCGCAAGAAAGGCCCGGCGACGCCATGGGGCAAGCCGGCGCTCGGCAAGCGGACGCGTCACAACAAGGCCACCGACAAGTTCATCGTGCGCCGGCGCGGATCGAAATAGGAGAGGCAGGACTAAGAGATGGGACGATCACTGAAAAAGGGCCCGTACGCCGAGCCGAAGCTCCTGGAAAAGATCCAGAACATGAATGCGCGCAACGAAAAGCGCGCTGTCAAGACCTGGTCGCGCCGCTCCACCATATTCCCGGACTTTATCGGCCACACGCTGCTCGTGCACGACGGGCGCAAGCACATCCCGATCTTCATAACGGAGAACATGGTCGGGCACAAGCTCGGCGAGTTTGCGTCGACCCGGCTGTTCCGCGGCCATGCCGGGCAGCAGATCGAGCGCCGGTCGGGCGTAAAGTAGCAGAGGACGCATAGATTATGGCAAACGATACCGTACCCGACGTACAGACGCGTCCACGATCGCATCGCGAGAACCGAAAGAAGGATCGCGGCCGGAAGGTCGAGGATAACCAGGCGCATGCGATTGCGAAGTTCATTCGTGTCCAGCCGCGCAAGGCCCGACTCGTCATCGATGAAATCCGGGGCCGCTATGCCAACGAGGCGCTGGCGTTCCTCCAGTTCGTCCCAAACCGCGCGGCCGGCTATATCGCGAAGGTCCTCTCGTCCGCGGTGGCCAACGGGGCCAACAACCATGGTCTGTCCCCGCAGAACCTGAAGGTAGTCGAGGCGCGCGTGGACGAAGGTCCGCGGATGAAGCGTGTCCAGCCCCGTGCCCAGGGCCGGGCGTACCGCATCCTGAAGCGCATGAGTCACATCTCGATCGTCGTCCAGGAGGTCGAGCCCAAGCCGCGCAAGCCGAAGAAGGCCACGGAAAGCCGCGCCCAGGCCGCGCGCGCCGCCAAGCAGCCGGCGCAGGCTGCTCCTGCCGCTCCTGCCGCGGCAGCAGTCGACGAGCCCACTCCGACGACCGTGGTCGAGGAGAAGACGGCGCCCGTCGTCGAGCCGGAGCACACGCCCCCGGCAGAGCCGGTCGAGGCGACCGCGCCGGAGACCGATCAGGCGGCAAGCGAGACGGAATCGGACGCGAAGCAGGCGTAGGCGAGCCGAAAGGACAACGCATTGGGACAGAAAATACATCCGATTGGTTTTCGCGTTGGAGTTATCCGCGATTGGGAGAGCAAGTGGTACCTCCCGGAGCGGACCTTCGCCGCGGCGCTATACGAGGACTACAAGATTCGCCGCGCCATCAAGCGCGATGAGCTCGCCAGGCACGTGCGGCCCGAAGACCGCCGCAACTTCCCCAAGCTCTCGCAGGCCGCCATCTCGCATGTGGAGATCGAGCGGGCCGGCACGCGCATCAAGGTGACACTTCATACCGCGAAACCGGGGATCATCATCGGGCGGGGCGGCACGGGCGTGGACCTGATGAAGGCCGCAATCGAGCGGATGACGAAAAAGCAGGTCCATGTCAGCGTCCAGGAGATACGTTCGCCCGACGTGGACGCGCAGCTCGTCGCCGAATCGATCGGCCAGCAGATCGAGAAGCGCATCGCCTACAAGCGCGCGATGCGACAGGCAGTGCTCCGCGCGATGAAGATGGGCGGCGTCCGCGGTATCCGGATCATGTGCAGCGGGCGGCTCGCCGGCGCCGAAATGGCGCGCAAGGAGCAGGACCGTCTCGGCTCAATTCCACTGCACACGCTGCGCGCCGATATCGACTACGGGTTCGCCGAGGCTGCGACCACTTACGGCAACATCGGCATAAAAGTGTGGATCTATAAGGGCGACGTGCTGCCCGGCCAGCCCCGGCAGACCGGCTCCGAGCCGCCGCGCTCCTCGCGCGGCGAGGGCCGACCGGACCGATCCGGCGAGCGCTCGGATACGGGTCGCGGCGGTCGCGGCGCCGGTGGACGTGGCGGACGCGGCGGGGCCGGTGGGCGCGGGGGTGTGGGCGGCGGCCGCACGGGCGCCGGGGCTCGCCCCGCTGGCGACCGCCCGCCGCGAGCGCCGCGCGCCGAGGGCTAGCAGCGACCAGGCAGTAGGCAGTAGGCAACAGCGACGGCAGTTACCGATTGCCGAGCCATACAGCCCCCTATAGGGCTGCCGACCGCCGAGTAAAGCGAGGAGTGACTGACGATGTTGATGCCGAAGCGCGTCAAGCGCAGAAAGCAGCACCGCGGCCGCAGGGCGGGCAGGGCCTCCGGCGGTACCGTGGTCAGCTTTGGCGAATTTGGACTTCAGGCGCAAGAGTCGTGCTGGATGACCGCCAACCAGATCGAAGCCGCCCGTATCGCGATCAACCGGTACATCAAGCGCGGCGGCAAGATCTGGA
>DATGJU010000599.1:0-4384 GCA_035295045.1 Chthonomonadaceae bacterium | reverse complement strand
GGCAGGGCGCATCTGCGCGCGACGCAGCTCAAGGCGCTCGACAAGCTGCTGCGGCAGCCGGCGGGGACGATCGAGAACCTGGTGAACGGCGCTACGCAGCAGGGCGCGGCGGCAATCGGGAGCGCGGCCGGCTCCGCGGCGGACCGGATCACGGGAGGGCCGAATGGCAACGGGCAATAGGCTGCTCATTGTCGTGCTGGCGATCGTGATCCTCTGCGGCGTAACCGCCGGCTTTGTGCTGGACTGGAGCGGCAAGGGCGGCGAGGCGGCCTTCACGGCGCTGGCGACGACCGCGCTCGGGATCCTCTGCCCCTCGCCGCTCCGGCAGGTGCGGGGCTCCGATGGACCGGAGGAGGGAGGCGGCAGTGACAGCCATAACGGTTAGCGAAACCGCTTCGCGCGCGACGGCGCGGACCGCGCTGGAGATCGCGCTTGGCTACGCGGCGGCCCGGATCCGCGAGGAGGGCGGAAACAACCGCGGCGATCAGGTCGAGTTCTTCCAGCGGCTGATGGGCGGCGCGCCGGGCGATCCCTGGTGCGCCGATTTCGTCTGTGCCTGCCTGGTGAAGGCGTACGCGCGCCTACACGGGCTCGGCGAGGACCGGGAGCGGCTGCCGCAGTACGTGCCGGCGGTGCGCGCCGCTATCCTGCCGCTATCGGGCCGCTGCTACGCGCTGGCGATGGCGGCGCGGTCGCGGCGGATGCTGCGGGACGCGGAGTTCGAGCCGCTGCCAGGCGACCTGGTGCTGTTCGACTTCCGGCGCCTGGGCGAGCCGCACCACGTCGGCTTCGTCGAATCGGTGCAGGCGGACGGCGGGCTGATGACGGTGGAGGGCAATACGGTTCCTGGTCCGGGCGTGGACCAGGCGGACGGCGACGGCGTGTACCGCCGCGCGCGAGGCCGGGAGGGCGTGTCGGGGTTTGTGCACTTCGCGTGACTAAGGAGGCGCCCGTGGTCTGTTCGTAGTTGCGCTCGGGCGACGGAATGAATTCCTTCGCTGTACGGCCTATGGCCCCGTGTCCCTGCGGGACACCAATGCCTCCGCGTGATCTACGAAGTGACTCGGAGCAGCTACTTTGGGGCCGCGAGTGGCGGCTCGTCACGCTCGACTGGCCAAGCTGCAACGCCGTTGCGCCGACGGTGATCTGGTCGCCGGGCTGGAGGAGGCAGGCGGTGACGCGCTGGCCGTTGACGTAGGTGCCGTTAGTGCTGCCGCCGTCCTCCACGGCCCAGCCGTCGGCGGTGAGGAGGAAGCGGGCCTGCTGGCGGCTCGCGAGCGTGTCGTTGAGCAGGGCGATGTCGCAGCGGGGAGCGCGGCCGGCGATCGCACGGCAGAAGCGCCAGGGGCGAGTCCAAGGCCCGATCAAGCCAAGTAGCTGGTCGACGGAGCGGTAGGGGCTGGGGCGTCAGGCTTCCGTGCGGATTCCTGCACGTGCTTCTATGTGCCGCGTAAGTTGTACGTCGCCCGATTCCGAATCAT
This sequence comes from Chthonomonadaceae bacterium, assembly GCA_035295045.1. Lineage (GTDB taxonomy): Bacteria > Armatimonadota > Chthonomonadetes > Chthonomonadales > Chthonomonadaceae > DATGJU01. The sequence goes on along the minus strand of DATGJU010000599.1, from coordinate 2,903 downwards.
CCGGGGCCAAAACGACCGAGCGATACGGCTCCATCTCCGTTCGACATACGGGGCACCGGTCATCGCAGGCGCAGCTCCAGACGTCCTCCCACTCCTCGCCGCAAACGCACCGGTATTGGTTTAGAAACCTCACCCTCGGCACCTCCCGTCCTCAGCCGTCCTGCTCCCGTCCGAATTGCCGGGCGGCGATTCCGTGTTCTGCGCCACCCGGTTACGGCGCCACGCCTATCAAGACCAGTGGCACTGCCGGAGTGCTGCGGCCCTGGCGCAAGAGATCGTAAAGGCAGCCCTCGTAATGTGGCGGGCCGGAGGACATCATTTGCTGCATCGATTTCATGGGCACAATCTCAACGCCCACGTCCGTAACGTCGCCCACGAAGAAAGCCATGTGCTTCACGAACAGATCAAACGCGACGAAAGAGTACTTGCCGAACTGCACTTCGATCTCAACTCTGTCCTTGACGAAATCCGTCTGATTATAGGAGCGTAACGGCGTCTTTCCCGCGGCCAGGATCTCCTTCTTCTGTTCATCCGGCTTAAGATTTAATGTCTTGCGGATAAGTTTGCTATCGTCGATCACCCAATAGGTCGTGCGTTTCTCGGCCCAGCGCAGCTTAGCGAAGCCTGCTCGCATTTCCGCGTTCAAGCTCTTTGGCGCGTAAAGAACCCTACCCGCCATTGTCTTCTCTTTGCTAACCTTCGTGAGGTGCTTCGCTGCATCGACGGCCGTGATCACCCGACTGATTTCTTGCCACACGTGGGGTTTGGGAACGAGAATGTGTTCATAGCCGTTGAGGTGCGAATAATACTGCACAATCTTCATTCGAATCTCCGTTAGCGCCGCTTGTCAGCCACTCGGGCGGAGTCATTGATACCTTTTCTCGCCCAGTAGGCTGATGAATCGGCTTGCCAAGCGGACGGACTCTCAACGTTCCATCGTAGAACCGCTGGATTCGCTCAAGAGCAATGGCGCAGAAACCTGGATCGCGGTCGACCATCGTACCGCGGCGATCATTCTTGACTGCCGCGATTACCGCGGACGCGACGCCGCCGTACGGGTCCAGAACCCAGTCGCCCGGATTTGTGAATGCGAGCACGCATCGTTCGACCAATTCGATCGGAAACTGGCAGGGGTGCGCCGTCTTCTCGCAGTGATTTGACTTGACGTTCGGAATCGCCCACGCGCCCTCTTCCCACTCGGCCTGCATCAACTCCCAGACATCGCCGGGATTTTTGCCTTTTGGGTTGCCGGTCGGAACGCCCTTCATTTTGCCCTTAAAGCCGCGCTTGCCAGGGTATTTTGAGGGGACGCGCACGGGATCGAGATTGAAGACGTATTCATCGGATTTCGTGAACCACAGTAACGTCTCGTAGCGCCCTGAAAACCGTTTCTTAGCGTGAAGCCCGTGTTCGAACCGCCACATAATACGGTTCCGAAGCTTAAGACCCGCAGCCTTGAAGAGCGGGTAGAACAGGATGTCGAGTGGCACGATCTCGCCGTCATCGACAAAGTTCCCGACCTGCCAGCACAGACTCCCATCCGGCGCAAGAAGCCTTATCATTTGTGCGATACGGGCTTCCTGTTCCGCGAGGTAGTGCTTTAAGGCGATCTGACGCTCGTAAGTCTTCCCGATATTGTATGGCGGCGACGTTACGATGAGGCGGAATGCCTCAGTGGGGAGCTCATCGAGTACGCAAGATGCGTCTCCCTGCAGCACCACGGCGTGGGCGTCGGGCGAGAATTGCATCGAAACCGAGCGCTCATCTTGAAGACCGGGGATGCTCACGCGCGTGCGTCCTTCCTGGGCGGTTCGTTCCGAATTGTTCGACATATACGTTTGCAACTCCTGTCGGAAGCTTTCGACCTTTCTACCCGATCCAAAGCACGGTGCCGCCTATAGTCACCTCGTCGCCTGGCTGGAGGAGGCTGGCGGTGACGCGCTGGCCGTTGACGTAGGTGCCGTTGGTGCTGCCGCCGTCCTCCACCGCCCAGCCGTCGGCGGTGAGGAGGAAGCGCGCGTGTTGGCGGCTCGCGAGCGTGTCACTCAGCAGGGCGATGTCGCAGCGGGGATCGCGGCCGGCGATGGCGCCGTCAAAGAGCGGGAACGCGGCTCCGGCGTGCGGACCGCTGACGGCGGTCAGGGTCGCCGCGGCGGCGCCGGGCGCGAGCGGTATCGCGGCGGCGCCGAGGGGAGATGCGAGGAGCGTTCGGGCGGGTCCCGGCGGCTGAGCCATCGCTCCGGCGGAGAATGGCGGCCCTATCGGTCCGTAAGCGGTCGGCGCCCCGGCCGCGCCCGGACCTGCCGGCTGGCCGTATCGGCCCGGATCGCGCGGCGCCATTTGGGGCGCGCCGGCTCGCGCGTTGAACCGGATGCGGTGCCGCCCGATGCCGAGGATGTCGCCGTCGGAGAGCGCGGCCATCATTACGGGCTGGCCGTTCAGAAGCACGGGCGCGCCGTCCGCCCGAACGGCCGCCTGCGCTCCGTCCACGAGGATCGCGGCGTGCGCGCGCTGCACAACGGGATCGCCGAAGAGCGGAACGTCCGCCATTTCGTTGCGGCCGATCGTGCTGACGGCCTTCCCCAGGATCACGCTGCGCCCCTCTCTCGCCCCCGTCAGCACGGTGAGCCAGAACTGCTTCCCCGCCTCCTCTATCAGCCCGACCAGCGCCCCGATCGCCGCTCCGATCATCACGAAGCCCACGAGCCGGCTCACGTCTCCCGCCTGCGTAACCACCCCGATCGCGTCGAACACGAGGCCGCCGGCGCCGCCGCCCAGCGCGCCGCCAATCGCGCCCTGACGCGTGCGGCGCTGCGATTGCGACACCACGCCGGGACAGATGCCGGCCGCGGCGCCGACAAGCGCCCAGCCGGCGGTCCGGGCAACGATGACGACGCGCATCG
>DATGJU010000598.1:0-3181 GCA_035295045.1 Chthonomonadaceae bacterium | reverse complement strand
CGCTGTTACTACTCCTATTTCCAGGATCAGTCCCTCGACGACTTCGATCCCGCCGCGAACTGCCCTCTGTGCGGCTCCCCGTTCGCAACGACTCCATGGGGCACTGCAACACAGTATCTGTGCGAAGCGTGCAGCATCGTCTCCATTGCGTAAGCGCAAGGGTGGGAGCCTGTTACGGGCAGCGCTGCCGGAGGAGATTCCGTATTGCGTCTCGAACACGCGGATGGTCCGAACTGGCTTTCGTTTCGGCCCGTCGCTCTGGCTCGAAGGCGATTGAGCTAGGCCGGAGGACATGGCCCGGAGTCGGAGCCGGTAATTGAGCCCGCAGTCCAGCCGCCGGGCATATCGCAAGCCGTTGACGAACCAATCTCAGGAGTAGATTGCCGATGAAAGCGCGCATTATCGAACAGCCCGCAATGGTCTATAACGATGCCGGACCGGCCGCCATGCCGATCGTCCAGCTTCCCGTGGGGCTGGAGGTGGAGCTCGGCGGGATCAAGAAGCAGGGCGGCCAGACGTGGGTCGGCGTGACGCTGCCGAACGGCCAGACCGGGTTCCTTACGGGCGACGTGCGGATCTACCACATCAAGAACGTGACGTTGCTTCAGGACGGCGTGAATGTCTACACAGGTCCCTCGCTGCAGGCGCCCGTGGCCGCCCGGTTTCCCAAGAATGCGAAGTTCCAGATAACGGACTCGGTCCAGCTGGACGGTGCGACGTGGGTGCGCATTCGCGACGCGGGCGGCCTCGAGGGCTTCATCCAGGGCGGCACGAAGATCCGCGTCCAACAGGAGGCGGCCACGGCCACCAAGGCGCTCGGAGGCAAGAATATGCTCGTCGGCGGGCTCTGGTGCGTCGGCGGCACCGTCGTCACGGTCGGCTCGATGGTGGCGGCCCAGGGTGGTGGATACTACCTGGTGACGTGGGGGGCGATCGTCTTCGGCGGAATCCAATTCTTCAGGGGCCTTGGGCAGTATATGTCCGCGAAGTACTGACGCGGCCGCTCGGAGGGACGGCCCCATGCTTTTCGTCTTCGCGCTGACCGCCGTGCTGCTCGTGTTGGGTATTCGGAACGGCGACATCGAGCTCGGCGAGGCCGCGATATACGGCGGAGTATCGCTGGCGCTGCTCGCGGCGCCGTTTGTTATTCGCGCCATTGCGCCGTACTGGTACTTCGTGCCGGCGATCTTCATCGATATCGTTCTCGTGCTAAAGGTATTCGGCCGCGACATCATGATCCATTAAAGCGCTCAGGCCAATTGCGTCGCCTTCGAGCCGGACTGGAGCACTGCAATGAATGAGGAGCGCTTTTGGGAGATGATCGAGGCGGCCCGGACCGCGGTCGGCGGTAGGGCGTTCGTGCGCGCCCGGCTCGCGAGAGGCGCCCTGAGCGATGAGGCCGCGCAGGGCCCTGCAGACGCCCTCGGTCGAGTCGTTCCGGCGCTTCGCGGCAGCTTGCAGATCCGGCATCTCGCGGGAATCCGGCTCGAACGCGGAAGGCTGGAGGGAGTCGTAAGCCGCCGGCCGACGCCGGGAGACGGCTCGACAGTGCATGCGCTGCTTTGAGAGGGGAGCCCCAATGTTCAGCAAAGTCGATTACATCATGGTCAACGTTTCGGAAATGAGCCGGTCGGTGGCGTTCTATCGCGACACGATCGGCCTGCCGCTCAAGTTTGAGTCGCCCGGCTGGAGCGAGTTCGAGACCGGCGCGACTGTCCTCGCGCTCCATCTCGGCGCGCCCGCTCCGGGCGGACAGGCCGGCGGACCGGGCGGTCCGCCGGCCGGGACCTGCACGATCGGCTTCACGGTGGAGGATCTCGATGCGGCGTACGTCGAGCTGCAGGGGCGCGGCGCCCGGTTCGTGATGCCGCCTACCGACCAGCCGGGCGAGGGAATCCGCCTCGCCGTCTGCATCGACCCGGACGGCCTTGGGATCACCTTCGCGCAGATGCTGCGGCGGTAGACAACCGTTACCAAGATGTAGGATCAAGATGGACACGACACAAATCGGCTGGAAGGCCGACAGCAAGACCGGCGCGGTTGCCGCGGGCGGTGCGGGCGCCGTGGCGGCGGGCGTCGCGCTTCTGGAGCAGGGCGGCAACGCAGCGGACGCGGCTGCGGCGACAATCCTCGCCCTCAACGTGACGGACCACGGCCAGTGCTCGATCGGCGGCGAGGCGCCCTTCATCATCTACGACGCCAAGCGGCGCGAGACGAAGGCGCTCTCCGGGCAGGGCGGCGCGCCCCGCTCGCCCGAGGCGATCGCCTGGTACATGGAGCACGGCATACCGCGCCGGCATGACATCAAGATCGCGCCGGTGCCTTCTGTCGTCGATCTCTGCACGACCGTGCTTCAGCACTACGGCACGAAGCGGTTCGAAGACATCGCCGCGCCGGCCATCGCGCTGCTGGACGCGGGACACGGCCCCTGGCAGCCGAACCTGGCCGTCACGCTGCGCAAACTGGTCGAGGCGGAGCACGCGGCAAGCGGCAGCCGTGAGGAGAAGGTCCAGGCCGCCTCGGACCGCTTCTACGGGCGCGCGGGCGCGAAGCCGGACATCGCGGAGGCGCTGGAGGCGGACTACATCGAGGGCGGAGGCTTCCTGCGCCGCGCGGACCTGGCGGCGCACAAGACGCGGATCGAGGCGCCGGTTACGGCGAAATATCGGGGCTATACGGTCTGCAAGTGCGGCCCGTGGACGCAGGGGCCGTCGCTTCTACAGGCGCTTCGGCTGCTCGAAGGCTTCGATCTGAAGGCGATGGGCCACCTCTCGCCGGACTATGTCCACGTAGCGATCGAGGCGCTGAAACTGGCCTACGCGGACCGGGACACCTACTACGGCGATCCGGAGTTCGTAGACGTGCCGCTGCACGCCCTGCTTTCCGACCGGTACACGGAGCTGCGCCGGCCGCTGATCGACATGAAGCACGCCTCGCTGGAGGCGCGGCCCGGCGACCCGATCGGCATGCAGGCGCTGAAGCCCGGCGGCGTCTTCCGGCCCGGCGTCGGCGGCACCACCACCTGCGTCGTCGCGGACCGGTGGGGCAACGTCGTCGCCGCGACGCCGAGCGCCAACGTCGAGAAGTTCGACGGGGGCCGGACCGGCGTCACCTACAGCAACCGGCTGGTGAGCCTGAACACCGTGCCGGGCCATCCGAACTGCATCGCGCCGGGCAAGCG
>DATGJU010000597.1:0-17357 GCA_035295045.1 Chthonomonadaceae bacterium | reverse complement strand
AGCCGCCCGGCTGCACCCGAACGACGCCGTCCGCATCGTGCGCGCGCTGGAGGTGCACGCCGCAACCGGGTCGCCGATTTCAGAGCTGCAGCGGCGCGACCGCGCGAGCTCGCAGCGAGTCGCAGCAGTCCAGATCGGCCTGACGCTGCCGCGCGCCGAGCTGTACTTCAGGATCGAGCGCCGGGTCGATGAGATGCTCGAACAGGGGCTGGAATCGGAGGTCCGCAGGCTGCTGGAACGCGGCTATTCGCCGCAGCACGGCCCCATGCGAAGTCTTGGGTATAAGGAGATGGTGCAGTACGTGATGGGCGAGCTGTCCCATTCCGAAATGGCGAGCGCAACCAAGCAGAGCACGCGCCGCTACGCAAAACGGCAGATGACGTGGTTCCGCGCGGATCCTGGGATCGTGTGGATCGACGCCGCTGCGAATAACTCGGCAACGGTCGCAAGCCGAATTGAGGCAGTGCTGGAAACAGTCCCGTGAGGCCCTGCCCGCGCGTGAGCCGGAAGTACCGGCGCTCGCAAGGCCCGGACCCGACCGCCATTCGTTGTCTTTTCCCTAAACTTTCACCAGGGAGGTGCGCACAAAATGAATAAGCCCCAGCTAAACCTTCAGGATATCTTCCTCAACCAGGTCCGCAAAGAGAATATCGGCGTGACGATCTACCTGATCGGTGGCGTCCAGCTCCGCGGGATGGTCCGCGGCTTCGACGCCTTCACGATCCTTCTGGATTCGGTCGGCAAGCCGACGCAGCTCGTCTACAAACACGCCGTAACGTCGATCGTGCCCTCGCGACCGGTCTCCAACTTCTACCAGGATCCGCACCGCGAGCCCGCGGGCGACCGCGCGGAGCGCGAGCCGCGCGAGCCCCGCCCGGTCCCGCCACCGCCGCCGAACCGCGAATAGCCCGGCGGCCGGGCGGCGGCCCTGCCGGCCGGACGCCCGCTCCGCTCATCGCGACGACGCGTGCCGCGCCGAGTTTCGGTGGATGCCGCGCCGGGCGTCCGCAAGGAGCCAACGGATTGAGATTCAGCAAGATGCACGGAATCGGAAACGATTTCGTGGTAGTAAACGGCATTGACGAGCCCCTTGACGAGCAGCGACTGGCCGACATCAGCCGAAAGGTGAACGACCGCAAGTTCGGCGTCGGCGGCGACGGGCTCGTTCTGGTCCTGCCATCCAAGGTCGCCGAATACCGGATGCGGATGTTCAACCCGGACGGCAGCGAGGCGGAGATGTGCGGGAATGGGATTCGGTGCTTCGCCAAGTTCCTGTTCGACCGCCAGATGATCGCGGACCCGCAGGTCAAGGTCGAGACGCTGGCCGGTGTCAAAATCCTCAAGCTGCTCACGCGTGGCGGCAAGGTGGAGCAGGTCCGGGTCGATATGGGCTCGCCTCGCCTGCTCCGCTCGGAGGTCCCAATGCGCGGGGAAGACAACGGGCGCGTCATCGCCGAGCCGCTCAAGTGTGACGGCCGAAAGTTCGAGATCACGGCGGTCAGCATGGGCAACCCGCACGTGGTGATATTCGAGGACAACGTCGATGCGGTCCCGGTCGCGCGCTACGGGCCGGCGATCGAGAATCACAGGTCGTTTCCGCAGCGCACCAACGTCCACTTCGTGCAGGTGTGCGGGCAGGGCGAGATCATCGTTCGGACGTGGGAGCGCGGCGCCGGCGAGACTCTTGCCTGCGGAACGGGGGCATGCGCCTGCGTCGTCGCGTCGGCGCTGAACGGGCGGACGGGTCGCTCCGTGGAGGTCCACCTTCCGGGCGGCGATCTCCGCATCGAATGGACGGGTGACAACCGGGTGATGATGACCGGTCCGGCCGAAGAGGTGTTCGAGGGCTCGATCGATGTCTGACGAGGCGGTCACATGAGTCGATACGTGATCGGCGTGGACGTGGGCACGACCAGCGCGCGCGCCGGAGTCTTCAATGGTGCGGGCGAGATGCTAGCGTCGAGCGCGAATCCGATCGAGACGTGGAAGCCTCGGCCGGGCTTCGTCGAGCAGTCGTCCGACGACATATGGCGGGCCATCTGCGCGGCGGTCCGCTCGGCCGTCGGCGCGGCGGGCATCTCGACGGCGGAGGTGGCGGGCATCAGCTTCGACGCAACCTGCTCGCTCGTCGCGCTCGATTCGTCCTGCGCCCCGCTGACCGTCGACGTCGAGGGCGATCCCGGGCGAAACGTGATCGTCTGGATGGACCACCGGGCGCTCGCAGAAACGGACTCGATAAACGCCCGCGGATTCGACGTGCTCAAGTACGTGGGCGGCAAGCTGTCGCCGGAGATGGAGACTCCGAAGCTCAAGTGGCTGAAGGAGCATCTCCCGGATACATGGCAGCGTGCCGGCAAGTTCTTCGACCTGGCCGACTTTCTCACCTACCGGGCGTCCGGCATCGATGCGCGCAGCCTATGCACGGTCGTCTGCAAGTGGACCTACCTCGGCCACGAAGGCCCGCGCGGAAGCTGGGACCGCGCCTACCTTCGCGCGATCGACATCGACGATGCCTGGGAGCGTCGCTGCGTTACCGACGACGTGCGGCCGATGGGCGAGCGGCTCGGCCCGCTGACGGAGGCGGCGGCGGTAGAGCTTGGCCTGACACGGCAGTGCGTAGTAGGCGTCGGGATTATCGACGCCCACGCAGGTGGCCTGGGCGTGCTTGGCGCGATCTGGAGCGGCCAGGTCGGGCACGATCCCGCCCTGCTGGAAACCGCGCTCGCTCTGATCGGCGGCACGAGCAACTGCCACATGGCGGTCTCGCGGGATCCTATCTTCATCGATGGCATCTGGGGCCCGTACTTCGGCGCGATGGTGCCGGGCATGTGGCTCACGGAGGGCGGCCAGAGCGCCGCTGGCAGCGCCATCGACCATGTGATCCAGGACCACGCGAACTATCCGAATCTACTTCAGGAGGCGCGCGCTCGCGTGACGACTGTCTACGAGCTGCTGAACGCCGAGATCGATCGCCTCGCCGGTGAAGCAGGCCTGCCGTATCCCGCGCTTCTGACGCGCCACTTCCACGTACTCCCCTACTTCCTGGGCAACCGATCGCCCAATGCCGATCCGCACGCCACGGCTATCGTGGAGGGCCTCGATCTGGACGAGTCGATCACATCTCAGGCGCTGCGCTACTATGCGACCGTCCAGGCCGTTGCCTACGGCACGCGCGATATCGTCCGGGCCATGAACGATTCCGGCTACCGAATCGACACGCTGTTCGTGACGGGAGGCGCCGCGAAGAACCCGCTCTGGCTGCGGGAGCACGCCGACGCGACCGGCCTTACTCTCGTGCTGCCGCGCGAGCCGGAAGCCGTGCTGCTCGGCGCGGCCATACTGGCGGCAGCCGCGGCCGGGCTATACGAGAGCGTGCCGGCCGCAATGCAGGCAATGAGCGGGCGCGGGAGCTCCATCGCGCCGGACCCGCGCACGGCGCGGTTCCACACCGCGAAATTCGGGATATTCCGATCGCTATACGCGGAGCAGCTCGGCCGCAGAGCCGTCATGGCCGCGATCGACTGAGCATCTGCGCACGGCAGCCGATTCGAAGCCGCAACTATGACCAACCCTGTGATGATCACCACATGGCCGTTCGGCCTGCCCGCCTGTCGCCTCGGTATCGAGCGGCTGCGGACCGGAGCGTCGGCTCTCGACGCTATCGAGGCCGCCGCGAACCTTACGGAGGACGACCCCGACGTCCATTCCGTCGGTACCGGCGGTCTGCCGAACGCCGAAGGAGTCGTCGAGCTGGACGCGGCCATTATGGACGGCCGGACTCACGGCCTCGGCGCCGTGGCGGCCCTCACGCGCACTTCGCGGGCGATCTCCGTCGCCAGGCGAGTGATGGAGCGCACCCCGCACGCGATGCTGGCCGGCGACAATGCGGTGCGGTTCGCGCGCAACGAGGGATTCCCGGAATCGGAGCAGCTTACGGAGGCCGCCAGGGCGAAGTGGCTCGCATGGAAGGAGGCCCGCTCTGCCGCGGACGTGGCCCATTTCGAGCCCCTGCCTGCAGCGCCTCGCAAGCTCACGCCGGACGATCACGATACGATCGGCCTCTGCGCGCTGGACCGGAACGGCGACCTGGCCGCCGGCTGCACTACGAGCGGAATGGCCTGGAAGCTGCCCGGCCGCGTGGGAGATTCCCCGATCGTCGGCGCCGGACTGTACGTCGACAACGAGATCGGCGCGGCCGCTGCCACAGGTCACGGCGATGAGATGGTCAAGGCCCTGCTCTGTTATCGCGTCGTGATGCTTATGGGCAGTGGCCTCTCGCCCGATGCCGCCACTGTCGAGGCGATCCGCTACCTCCTCAGGAAGCGCCCGCCGGAGACGCACGGAAACTACGGAGCGGGCGTCATCGCCCTCTCGCGCGATGGGCGTGTTGCAGCCGCCGGAACGCTGTCCGGCTATAAGGCGCCGGACCGCCGCTGGACCTGGGCATCGGCGGGCCCCGGTGTGGGAGTAGCGCGGCTGCACGAGGGCGTCTACGTCACGCTCAACTCCGTCGTCCCCACGCTGCCGAGCTAGGTCCACGCATGAAGCACGTAATTATTGGCGCGGCGGGCCACGTCGACCACGGCAAGACATCCCTCATCGAAGCGCTCACCGGTACGAACACGGACCGCCTAAAGGAGGAGCAGGAGCGCGGCATGACGATCGACCTCGGCTTCGCTGCGCTGAAGCTGCCGGACGGGACCGTGGCCGGCGTCGTCGACGTGCCGGGCCACGAGCGGTTCCTCAAGAACATGCTGGCCGGCGCCACGGGAGTCGACGTCGCGCTCATGGTGATTGCGTCCGACGAGGGCGTCATGCCGCAGACCGTGGAGCACCTCGACGTACTGCGACTGCTGGACGTGAAGAACGGCATCGTCGCGCTGACCAAGATCGACCTGGTGGACCGCGAGTGGTCGGACGTCGTAGAGGCGGACATTCGCGCGCGGCTGTCCGGAACCTTCCTTGAGAGATCGCCCATCGTTCGCGTCTCCGCGGTCACCGGTAAGGGCATCGACGCGCTCAAGCGGTACCTTCTCTCCGCCGTCAGCCGTGCCGAGGCCCGCAGCGCCGCGGCGCCGTTCCGCATGCCGATCGACCGCGTGTTTACGCGGCCCGGATTCGGAACGGTGGTCACCGGCACGCTCGCAGCAGGCACACTGCGGACGGGCGACACGGCGGAGATCCAGCCGGAAGGACTGTCCGTGCGCGTCCGCGGTCTGCACGTGCACAACAGCCGCGTCAAGGAGGCCGAGGCCGGCTCGCGTGTCGCGGCCAATCTGGCAGGCATCGATCCCGACCAGATTCGCCGCGGCTCGGTGCTCGGCGCCCCGGGCCTCCTCTCATCCATCGATAGGTTTGATGCAACCGTCCGCCTGCTCCCCGCCGCGCCACCGCTGAAGGATCGCGCGCGCGTTCGCGTCCACATCGGCGCCGCAGAAGTGATCGGCCGCCTGCGTCTGCTGGGCGGCGCGTCCGAGCTTGCACCGGGCGGCGCGGCTTATGCGCAGTTTCAGGGAGAGCACGCCTTCGCCGCCCTGCCGGGCGACCGGTTCATCGTTCGGGCCTACTCGCCGCTCCGAACGCTGGGCGGCGGAATCGTGCTCGAAACCGCACCTGAGCGGCACAAACGCGCGGACCCGGCCGTGCTCGCGCGCTTGGAGGCCAGAGAGCGCGGCACGCCGCTCGACGTGGTCGAGGGCCGGTTGCGGGAGCACCCGACAGGCCTCCTGCTGCGTGAGATCGTCGCCCGGACCGGGCTTGCGGAGCAAGACGTCGCCGCGGCGCTGGACGAGCTGTCTGAGCGGGAAGCGTCCGTCGCACTGGGAGGCGGCAGGCACATCGCGTCCGCACAGCTTCGCGCCATCACCGAGCGTGCGGTGTCTACGCTGTCCGCCTATCACGAGCGGTTTCCGCTGCGGCCGGGGATGCCAAGAGAGGAGCTGCGCGCCGCGCTGGGCCGCGCCGTCGAGCCGAAGCCGCTCGCGGCGCTATTTGCGCAATGGCAGGCGAAGGGAACTGTGCTATCGGAGGGAGCGACGGCGCGCCTCCCGACGTTCGAGGTTGCGCTGAATGAGCGCCAGGCGGCGCTGCTGAACCGGATCGAGGAGGTATACACGGCGCGCGGAATTGCAATACCGTCGCTCGGCGAGGTTGTGCAGGCCGTTCATGCGCCCAACGACGCCGTGTCGGCCCTGCTCCGCGTGGGCGTGGAGCGCGGACGGTTCCATCATATCTCGGACGATCAATACCTGGCCGAAGCGACCCTCGTCGGCTTTAAGCGGACCGTCGCCGCCTACATCACGAAGCATGGTGCGATCACCGTCTCCGCGTTCCGCGACCTTACCGCTTCCAACCGCAAACTCTCGATGCTCGTCTTGGAGTTCCTGGACTCGATACGGTTCACACGCCGTGTCGGCGACGATCGCGTGCTGTACGGCTGAAATATCGCGCCTCCGGCTCCGCGTGGTGGGAGTCGGAGGCGCGAGTAGTCGTATGCGCGCACACTACGCGCTGGCTTCCGTCACGGCATCGTACACGGCGCGTATCTTGCGGACGTGGTAGGCGACATTGGCGGAGGTGCAGCCGAGCAGTGCGCCCACTTCGCGCCAGGTATATCCCTCCATCAGCGCCCGCAGGATGCGGCGCTGGACGATCGTAAGACGTGCGTTAAGCTCCGCTAGGTCGGCGTCGCCCCACCGCTCGGTGTATGTCGCATCCTGGGCGTGCAGGTCCGTCAGCGATACGTGCTGCCTCCGCCGGTGCGCCCGGATCGTATCCAGGATGCGCCAGCGTGCCCGCTTCAGCAGGTGCTGCTCCGGCGAGCCGATACTCAGATCGAGCTTCGGCGCCATCTCGAAGATGGCCAGCCAAGCCTCCTGCCTCAGGTCGTCGGCGTCCACGCCGCACGTGCGGCCGAAGTACGCCGCCATCTTGTCGATGCGCGTCGTCAACGCGTCTACGATTTGCGGTCCGGCCTCGCCGTCCCGCTCGATTCCTATCGTACGTGGCATTGTAGCCGCTTCTCCCACCTTCTCGCGATTCGCCAGGCAATAAAAAACATCGGTGAACATCCACCGATGACAGTCCGATCCCGACATCTGGCGCCAACGGCGCCCCGGTCTAAGGGATCCAGATCTTGCCCTGACTTAGTCGCAGCGGAGAAGCATGCTGCTTCAGGCCGCGGCGGTCAGACGGTGGATTGCGCGCCATGCGGCGCCGGGGCTGACCAGCCCTGCAATCGGTACTTGGTTTGCTGGGTTCATCCTGTTACCGTTAACCATCTGTCCGCCACCTCCTTGAAGATTTCGCGCGCTTCGCGTTGAACGACGCGCCCGATGTACAACACCCTATCGTACTGACAGCCGCGCCTGCTAAAGAGTGCGCAGAAATACTTTTTTCAATCGCTCCGGACGGCCAGGCTGCCACCGGAACCGCTTGCCCGCGAGAGTCGCGTGTATAATAGGTTTGCTCAGGGCTGCAGATCAAGCAGCAAGTCGCTGAGCAGTTCATTCCGCCGCGCGGCCGCGCCACGCCGCCAGGCGGTCAATCTATGCCTAGCTGGCGAGTGGGGTCCCAATCAGCGTGCAAGTGACGTCCGACAAGGAGCAGTTCGACCTGCTCGAATGTTTCGACAATCCGCGGTCTGAGCGCGACTACACCATTCTTCACACGTGCCACGAGTTCACGTCCGTCTGCCCAGTAACCGGCCAGCCGGACTTCGCGACCGTCGACATCGAATATGTCGCAGACCGGCTCTGCGTGGAGCTCAAGTCGCTTAAGTTCTACTTGCAGGCGTATCGGAGCCAGGGCATCTTCTACGAGGCCGTGACGAACCGCATCCTGGACGATCTGGTGCGCGCCTGCGCTCCCCGCTACATGAAGGTAACCGGTCGCTTCAGCATTCGTGGGGGCATCAGCTCGGTTATCGTCGCCGAGCATGGCATCCGCCGGACGGCGTGAGCGCCTATGGCGGGGGCCGCGTCGCGACCCCCGCTATCATCGTCGCCAGCGCAATCAGGCCGAGGCGACCAGTCCCCGGATCCGGTCGTCCAGCGCGCCCTGATCCACGATGAAGCTCTGAAGCGCCGATTCGGTCATCAGGTCGTCCAGCGAAATCCGGCCGGCCCAGCGAGCGGTCTCCGGTATCTTGCCGTGCTTGCGGATTTCGGTTCGCTCCTCCGCGGTGAGGTCGTGAAAGAGCTTCGTGCCGAAGTCGCGGTCCGCCTCGCGCAGGTCGTCTCCGGTCAGCTTCGCGCCGCCTCGCGAAGCGAGGGACGCCGCGAACTTCTTGAAGTTGTCGTCGACCTCCCACAGCTTCTCGACGCCCGCGTCTTCGGCCTCCGGAGCGAGATGCACTTCGTAATTCTCGCCGGTGCGCAGCGTGATGTCGTCCGCGATGAAGCCGTGATGGTAGAACTCGTCCACGGCCTTCGGTGGAATCGTGAAGACATCCACGCCTGCCAGTGAAACCATCTGCTCCGCATTGCGCATTGATGCCGCGATCTGGTGAGTCGGGATCGACGAATCGGCCTGCCGGAGCTGCTTCACGCATGCCTGCGACGCCAACGTCACGCGCTCGCCCACGAACTTGCCGTCGCCAAGGTGGTTGTCGGCCACGACGGCGTTCAGGCGGCCGAGAAACACGTTGCAGTAGTTCGGCTTGGACATCAGCGTTGCGAGATAGTTCTGGCGGGCCGAAAACCCGAGAGTGTAGTTGATCGGGATGCCCGCATCACGCGAGCGGGCCACGGCGCAGAAGCCCTCCGGCGTCATCGGTATCTTGACGATGAAGCGCTCAGGGTTGATCGCATAGTAGCGCTCCGCATAGCGGAGCGTCTTATCGATGTCGTAGCCGATCGCCGGGTGCAGCTCTACGCTCACGAGCGCGTCGAACGCCCGGACGAGGCGGAGGGCGATATGGCAGTTGACCACGAATGCCACGTCCATCACCAGGTCCTCTGCGGATATGCCCGGCTCGACCTCCCGAATCTGGCGGCCGGCGTTCTTGATCATGTCGTCCATAATGCCAGTCTGGACGACCTGGTTCGTCAGTGTGTTGTTGGTGGTCAGAGCCGACATCTCCAGCCGCCAGAGCTTCGCGGCCTCCTCCAGAAGGCCGGTGTCGAGCCAGAGTTGTGTGCCGAGCTTATTGAACTTCGCCAGGATCGGGTCGCTCGGGGGCGTCGGCACGCGCTCAGGCGCATGTTGGATGTCCCTGGCAAGCTCCGCGATCAGAGCCTCTTTTTTCGTCATGTTCTGAACGGTGAATGTCATTGAGACACCTCTTTCCTTGCCCCGAAGTCTCGGTTATGAGCGCCTTTAGGCGCATTGACGTGCGAATTGAGCGATAAGGACGAGATTCCGCACATTCGGCGCGTATCCCTGCAGCGCTCCGAAGATTTGCTGCGGCGTCGGCGGCTCGCCGACCAGGCCGGCGCCGACCGCACTGATTCCGCGTAGCCGGCCGTCGGCAATGGGCGCAAAATTCTGCTCACGGCCTCAGACGCGTGGGCGGGTCCGGCGGCTAGGCGAGCACGACGGCCATCCCCTCGCCGTTCTCTACCGCCTCTTCCAGCAGGTCGCCGAGCAGCCGGCGCAACTCGTCCTCCGCGAGGCCGCGGTCGAACAGCCGTCGGAAGAATCCCCCGATCGCACCGACGAGTCCGCCTCGCCGTATGCGCGGTCTCCTTTGCGGCAGCCCGCGCGCGCCGCCCTTCCAGTATGACGCATAGACGTCGGCAGTCTCCGCCGGCGTTAGCAGTCCGGCCAATCTGCCGGGAGGCCGAAGAGCCGCTTCGAGGTTCCGGCCCGCCGCGAAGGCGTCCGCCAGGATGTCCATGCCGGCCTCCGACCGCGGGTTGCTCCGCATCTTCTGCAGTATCTTCAGGAACTGCCTCGGGCACGGCAGCGGCTCGCCGATGCAGCACAAGCTGATCACCAGGTCATGCCGCGCGGGCACCACTTCGATATCGCCCTCAACCAGCGCCTCGACGATCGCGTCCGTCTCCTGCGAGTCCGAAAGCGACGCGAACGCCGTCGGATCCAAAGCCGAGCGAACCGACGGCAGGAGCATTACAAACCGGCTGTAGTCGAACCGGTACAAGTTCCAATAGGCGTCCATGGGTAGTTCGCATGCCGTTCTCGGTCTGTCCCGCGGCTGGCCGTCGGACACGCTAGACGCCTGAGAGCTGCCGCCGGGCACAACTAGGGGACTCAATTCGCCCGGGCCTGCCGATCGACCCTGCCTTACCCTTCGTGGCCGACCTGGTGTGCGGCCATATCGACCCGGTCCTCGGCGCTCCCGACGAACCGGACGCCCTCACCGCGAAGTAGGTTCCGCTGAAGCGATTGCAGCTCCGGGCTGCGCTTCGCAATCGGCAGGCGTCCACCCGCGCCGACGACGCGCTGCCAGGGCACGTCCCGCGGAGCCCACCGCAGCGCCGTTCCGACCTGCCGCGCGGTGAGCCGATACCCCTCCACCATGTCCGCGACCTGCCCATAGGTCGCGACGCAGCCCGGCGGCACCGCGCGCACCGCCGCATAGACAGCGCCGAACCAGTCCGCCACGGGTAGAGTCGCTTCGCTTTCCACGCTAGAAAGTCACCTCGCGCCCTTCGCGGCCAGCCATGTAGCAGCCCTCGAGAAGTTGGACCAGATTCCAGCCGTCGTATATGCTGGTAGCGCACGTGCTCCCAGTATTGATCGCCGATACCCACTGGTGCATCAGCGAAGGTGGAGCAGGAGGCAGGCTGGCGGGCGAGATGTAACCCAGAATGTCGCCCGCCTTTAGCTGGCCGCTGATCAATTGGATCTTCGGCGCGTTCGGCGCGCCGGCGTCGATGCTCAGGTATCCGTCCGTTCCGTAGATCTCTAACGGGTTCGGCCCATACCGGTGGACCCAGGACACGTCGATCATGCCGATGGCCTTGTTCCTAAACGTAATAAGTGCCGCCATGTTATCGTCGATGTCGTACACCTGGCTCGTGTTTGCCATCTGCGCCACCACCGATGCCGGCTCGCCGAGAAACCAGCGCATGACGTCGATGCGGTGACAGCCCAGATCGAAAAACGCTCCGCCGCCCGCCGCCTTCTCGTCGGTGAACCACGCCGATCCCCCCGAAAACCAGCGGTCGAGCGCCGCCATGTGGGCGATTCGCGTTCGCATCTGCGTCACTTCGCCAAGGTAACCCATGTCGAGCACGCGCTTCGCGAAGAGGATTTCCGGCCGCACGCGCGATGGCAGAGAGATGACGAACTTCACGCCGGACTCTTCGACCGCGTGCATCACCGCGGTCGCATCCTCAAGCGTAACGGTGAGCGACTTTTCGGTGAAGATGTGCTTCCCGGCCTTCGCCGCGGCACAGATAAGCTCGCGGTGCATCGACGTGGGCGCGTTCACGATGACGGCATCCAGGTCCGGCAGCGCGAGAAGCTCCTCGTACGACTCGTGGAACGTTGCGCCGCGCCGCTCGGCTTCCGCGGAGCCTCGGGCCGCATCTTCGTCCCACACGCCAACCACGGCGCAGTCCGTGATATCGCGCACCTGGTCGGCGTATCCGCGCGCGTGAACATGCGCAAACGATAGCAGGCCAATCCCCAATTTACCGTCGGGCGTCATCGCTTAAGAGTCCTTGTCGGGCCGGATTTCCGCGCGACCACGTGCCAGTTCCGCGCAGTGTCCACAGTTTAGGCGGCCGTCGCGGGAATCCTGCAACAGCGCGGGCGCGTAGGGCGCGCCGCGGCAGACTTTCGCCGGGAATGGAATGCATCGACCGAGGCGGGCCGGCCAAATAGGTCGGTGCGCCGAATGCTATAATGAGGGTACGGGCCGTCCGCAAGACTCCTCGCAGCCGGCCGGGGTAACAGTACCGGATGGATATTCTCGAAACGATTGCTCGAAATGCGGCGATAGTGTCCGCCTGCAGCGCGCTCGGCTCGCTCGACCCAAAGGAGCGGTCCGGCGCAATGGAGGTGTTGCGCTGCAACGCCGGGCCAAACCACTGGTGCCTGCGACTCGCGGCCCATAATACCCAGATGCCGCGGGTGCAGTTCGCTGCGGCTGTAGTGCTTCACGGACTCGGCGACCCCGCCGGCATGGCGCTCCTCGTCGATGCCGTGAAGTGGCGGCTCCGCGCTATGCCGGCGCTCGCAAATGAGCTGGAGGCCGCATTTATTGCGATTGGATCGCCGGACGCCGTTCGGGCCCTTCTCGAGGTCTGGAATGCGCTGCCGGACTGGGGCGACCACGAGCCGGTCCGGAACGTGATCTGCCGAGTTTGGGCTGCCCTGCGCGATCCAGCGGTCCTGCCCACGCTGGCGAACTCGGCGCACCTCAACACAGCGCGGTTCGAGGACACAGCAGCCGCGTTCGGTGTCTCGGCGATCGGGTCCTTGAGGGAGCTTTCGCAATCGGCGGAGCCGCGGCGCAGGACGGCCGCCATCCGGACGCTTCAGCGCATCGACAGCCCGGAATCGTTCGCCGTGCTGGTTCCGCTGCTACGCGATCCGTTCCCGTCCGTTCGCGCGCTCGTTCCGGGTGCGCTGGCCGCGACCGGCAGTGTCGAGAACACGGTGTCCGAAATAACGCGCGCGCTGGAAGCCGGGTTTCCAAGCACCGAGGCGCTGGACGCGGTCCGCGCCGAGGACGTCGGCGAGACCGTAATATCGCTACTGGAGCGCTGGACGCCGGCAGCCGGCGACCCAACGGACGCGCGGATCGCTACGACGGCGATTACCCTTATGCTGCGCCGTCGGACCGATTCGCGCAGGGCCGCGGCCGTTCTCTGCGCCCTCCTTCGCCATCCGCAAGAGTCCGAGGTGGCGATCCACGCGATGACGGCCATCGAAACCTTCGTCCACCTGCTCGGCGGCCCCAGCCAGGAGGTCACGGACTGCCTCGCGCAACAGGCATGCAGCTCAAGCGCCCAGGTCCGGCGCAAGGCGGCGCAGGTGCTGTGGCGGTTCGGCGACTCCTTCCCACTCCGGGTTCTGGAGTTCCTGGACGCTTCCAAGCCGCCGGACACGCTGATCGCGCAGCTTCAGTTGATCCTGCGGGGCGGACGCGAAGCAGGCCTCGCGGCCAACCAGGCGTTCCAGAGCGTCTCTCGCTGGTGGGCCGGCCTGACCGAGGAGACGGCGACTGGCCCTGTGACTCCGTCCGACGCAGGCATCGAAACGGACCCGCGCACGGCTCCCATGTTGCGCGGAATGCTCTCCAGGTCGCTGCAGGAGCCGCCCGCGCCGACCATCCAGGGGCTGGAGGAGCGGGCCGCGTTCATGGTGCTCGTGCTGCACGCCATCGCCAGACTGGGGCCGGCCGCCGCGCGACAGGCATGGCCGGAGCTTGTCGCGACTCTGCACCTTCCGGGGGCGGCGCTGTCCGGGTCCAGGTCGGCAGAGGATAGATGCTACGGCCTGGTAACGCTCACGGCAGCCGAGACAATAATCGAGCTCTACGGCGAGCAGAGCTTCGGGCTCTTTCTCGACGCCCTCTTCTCGACGCGCGTGGAGGTCACTCGAACCGCCATCCGATCACTGGAGGCGCTCGCCGATGCGCGCGCCGTCGCTCCGCTGAGGACGTTTGCCTCCGCGCAGGGCCATCCCTGCGCCGAGCTGGCCGCGAGGGCCATCGAGCGCATCCGCCGCAGCAATCCGGAGATGATGAGCCTTCTTCGCGGATCGTCCGGGGGATCACCGGATCCGGCGACACTTCTGCGCGCCGCCCGCAGCAGCCAGTCTGCGCAGGCGCCGGAATCGCTGCTCCGCGCAACGTCCGAGCAGCCCGATAGCCTCGAAGCAAGCGCGCGCAACTGATTGAAGATCCGGGCGTTGGACCGGCTAAAGCGCCACTGTGACCGATGCCTAATCCGCCAGTACTGGCGAATCCCAACCCGCCGGAGGAACTCAGCGTGACGCTGCCCTATCGCCTGTGTGCCATAGACCTTGACGATACACTGCTCGGCCCGGACCACCGGCTTTCCGCGCGCAATGCGCGCGCGATCGCCGCGATTGTCGGCAAGGGGGTAAAGGTGGTCATCGCCTCCGGTCGAATGTTTGCCTCGACGCTTCCCACCGCGCGGCAGCTCGATCTGGATACGCCGATCGTCTGCTATAACGGCGCCATGGTGAAGCATCCGCGCACGGGCAAGGTGTGGCTGGAGGCGTCGGTGCCAGCGGACACGTCCAGTCAGATCATGGACTACTGCCTGGCGAATTCGCTGCAGCTCAACTTCTACTGGAACGACCTGCTCTACTCAGAGAAGTACACTCCATGGCTGCAGCTCTACCACAACCGCACATCCTCGCCGCTGGAGATACGCCCGGACTTCTACACTGCGATGCGGGGAATCGCTCCAACCAAGATGATCATTGTCGACGATCCGCATAAGATCGACGACATGCTTCCGCGGATGCGCGAGCGCTTCGCTGGCGTGCTCAATGTGACAAAGAGCAACGCGGAGTACCTCGAGTTCCTGCCGCACGACGCGGACAAGGGCGTTGCATTGGCGTGCGTGGCCAAGCACTACGGCATATCGGCGGCGCAGACGATCGCGTTCGGGGATAGCTGGAACGACCTGCCGATGCTCGCGTGGGCCGGTCTCGGAGTCGCGGTTGGCAATGCGAAGCCGGAGGTGCTTGCCGCCGCAGACCGAGTCGTGCTCGCCAGCGCGGAGGACGGCGTCGGCATAGCCCTCGAGGATATTTACGACGTAGCGGGCCAGACAGAAGAAATTAACGGAGCCGAGACCACGTAATGCTGTTATCCGCCGTGCGACCGCACGCCGCGCGCAAGTGAGGACGCCGATATGAGCCTGCTACAACGAATCGATGGATCGAAAAAGATCGCGCTAAGGGATTTCGATCCCGCCTCCAGCGCCGGCCTGGGGAAAGAAGAGGGCGAGCAGCGCACGGCGCACCTCGAGGACGAGCTGCGCGAGCTGCAGGAGTTGCTCTACGCCGCCCAGGAGACCCCAGTTCTAATCGTACTTCAGGGGCTTGACACGTCCGGCAAGGACGGAACCATCAGCCACGTGATGAGCTCGATGAACCCGCAGAGCTGCCGCGTTGCCTCGTTCAAGGTGCCCACCCCGCTCGAAATGGCGCACGATTTCCTCTGGCGTGTCCACAGCGAGGTCCCTGGCAAAGGCGGAATCGTGATCTTCAATCGCTCGCACTACGAGGATGTCCTCGTGGTCCGCGTCCACAAGAAGATCGACCGCGCGGAGTGCCGGCGGCGCTACGAGCACATAAACGCGTTCGAGCGGCTGCTCGGCGAGTCGAATACCATTGTCCTCAAATTCTTCCTTCACATCGACAAGGACGAGCAGGAGCAGCGGCTGATCGAGCGAGAGCGCGATCCACTGAAGTCATGGAAGCTTTCGCCCGCCGACTGGGCCGAGCGCAAGCTATGGGACGACTATCAAGGCGCCTACGAGGAAGCGATTAACCATTGCGCCACGCCCGAAGCGCCCTGGTTCGTGGTGCCCGCCAATCATAAGTGGTTCCGCAACCTCGCTATTGCGGACACGATTGTTCGCGCGCTCCGGCCCCATCGCGACCAGTGGCTCGCGCACCTTTCGGAGATCGGCGCCGAGGCCCTCAAGGAGCTCCGCGCCCAGCGCCAGTCGCACTAATCGTGCGCCTAACATAAAATCGCACACACTGACTGCCCTCTGCACTACGTGCCTCGAAGCGGCACGGGATACCCGCGTGCGGGCGGCGAAGGCCCCTGGCGAAGCGGTTCACGGCATCGGCAGCCGAAGGCCCCTTGGCAATGCCCTTCACGCCATCGGCCCGCCCGAGGGCCCCTGGGAAGCCGTTCACGGTACGGGCTGGCGAAGGCCCCAGCGCGAAGCCCTGGTACCCGCTTGCCGGTGTGGCATCGGCCGCCGACTGGCCTCTTGGCGAAGCCCGGCTACCCGCTCGCGGCTGCGGCATCCTCGCGCCGTGCCGACCGTCACCCGCTCGCCGGGTCACTCTGGATCGCCGCAAGCATTATCTCGGAGATGTCCTTCACCGCAGGCGCCGCCTCGCCCGCGGCCTGCGCCACGCAGTCGCCGAGCATCGCCTTGCAGAACGGGCAGCCAACCGCCACGGTCTTTGCGCCGGCGCGGATCAGCTCCCGAGCCCGCTCGACTCCGGGCCGCTGGCCGGGTGGCTCCTCCATCCACATCCGGCCACCTCCTGCGCCACAGCAGAAAGTCTTCGATTCACGCCGCGCAGGTTCGGCCAGCGGCGCCTTCAGCGCACCGGCCAGCAGCGATCGCGGCGCCGCAGTCTCCCCGTTGACGCGCGCCAGGAAGCACGGGTCGTGGTATGTTACCTTGTCGCCGTAGGTCGCCGCGAGACGAAGGCGGCCGCTCTGCACCAGCCGCTCCAGGAACTGTGTATGGTGCAAAACCTCGAAATCGCCGCCCAACTGCGGGTATTCGTTCTTCATCGTGTGAAAACAGTGTGGGCACTGGGTCACGATCGTGCCGCCGCCAATCGATTTCAGCGTCGTTATGTTCTCCTCCGCGAGCTGCTGGAAGAGAAGCTCGTCGCCCGTGCGGCGCGCAGGATCGCCGGTGCAGCGCTCCCGCGTGCCCAGTACGGTGAACCGCACGTCCGCGGCGGTGAGCAAGGCTGCCAGCGCCCGCATCGAGGCCTGCGCGCGCGACTCGAAAGCTCCCGCGCAGCCCACCCAGAGCAGCACTTCGCGGCCATCCTCTGTTGTCGCGCCGGCAAGCTCCAGGCCCTTCGCCCAGTCCATGCGCTGGTAGGCCGGCAACCCCCACGGATTCTCGCGAGACGTCAACTGGCGCAGCATAGTCGCGGCGGGACCAGACACTCGCCCCTCCGCCACGCGGTATTGCCGGATACCGTCGATTATATCGACGTGGCGTATGAGAGCGGGACATTCGCGGACGCACGCGGAGCAGTTCGTGCAGGCCCACAATGCCTCGTCGGAGACCACGTCGGTGCTGCCGCGCGAGGCCGCGTCCGTCGCGCCCGCTGCGGCGTCGTCCGCGGGGGTCGCGGCGCGATCGCTACGGGACTCGTCCAGCATGCTCCGGAGCTGCAGCACGATGCGCTTCGGGTCCAGCACCTTGCCGACGGCATGGGCCGGACACGCGTCGGTGCAGCGGCCGCACTCCATGCAGCCGTCCAGACTCATCAGCTGCCATCTGTCCAAATCCGTGATCGCACCGAGGCCCACCTTGCCGGTCTCCTCGACAGCGGCCATGTCGAGCGGCTCCAGGGCGGCCATCGCGCGCTCCGGCCGAAGCACGACCGTCGCGGGAATTACAAACAGGTGCAGCCAGCGGCCATACGGCAGGGCGGCGATCACGCCCAGCACGAGCGGGGTATGGATCCAC
>DATGJU010000596.1:0-4406 GCA_035295045.1 Chthonomonadaceae bacterium | reverse complement strand
GGTTCCGGGCCTGCTTAAGGCGGGCATCGCGCAGCTTCAGAGCCTCGAGCGCCGCAACTGCCGCGTCGCGGACATCCGCGTTCCTGGCGCGCTTCGCGAACCGCGCCACGCGGCGAATAGACGCCGCGTTTCCCACGCATGATAGCGCGTGCAGCAGCGCCACGGCGAGCGCCGGCTGCAGCGGCTTGCCGATGGCGCCGTTCATGCACTCGATGTCGAACGCGCCGAACAGGCCCGCGTCCGTTTCGGAGACATGGGGCAGAAGCTCGATGAGCACCGTGCGGGCGTTTGACGCGATCGCCCTTGGGGGGCCGTCGAACGCGAGCTGGAGCATGCCCGGAATCGAGCGCGGGTCGTTGAGCCGAATAATCGACTGCGCGGCGACGGCATTCAATACCGCGCGCTCCTTCCTGCTGCAGGCAGCCCGACTGGCTATGGACGCCACCGCGGTGGCGCAGAAGCCAGCAAGCATTCCAAGCGGCGCAGCCAGGATCACCGCCGCGATCAGCGGCATATCCGAGAACATGAACTGCGCGGTGAGCAGAGTGGTCGAGAGGGCGCTTACCATCTGGCCGAGCCTGCGCGCATACCGAGTCCAGCGACGTGGCGCGAGCGGGTAGTTCTCGTACAGAACCTCCATCAGCGCCATGCCTGCGATCCTGCGCTCCGTCTCGTTCGGTTCGGCCCGATCTCCAAACGCCGTAAGCAGCGCCCGCATGCCATCGACGTTCCAGTTGATCTGCTCGCGTATCGCCATGGCCATCGGACCGATGGCGGCGCTTCCCAACTTGCGGATCGCACGGTTCGCCGCGAGCCGCACCTGGCAGTCCGATTCGCAGGCCAGCGTGTAGACGAGCGCATGGTGCGCCGTCCCAACATCCATTTCCTCCAGCGCCTGCACCGCCGCTACGCGCGCCTCCGTCCAGCCGCGCCGGCCGGTCTTGGGGCTGGCCCACTTCTTTGAGGGCGGCACGAGGAAGTCCGATAGGGGCCGCGCCGCCTCGACCCAGCGCCCGTCGGCGGCCAGGCCGGCGAGGTAGACGATCCGGGCCGGCTCGCGCTTCCGGACCGCCCTGTACAACAGGTCGGCAAAGTGGCTGCGGACATCCTCATCGGTCGGACGGATACCGAGCGGGCGAACCGTCGAGGTCGTTATCTTGGTTTCGGTTGCATTGATCAATGGATGCTTCTCTTGTCCGCCCGGCGCGGTTGCGCGACGATCGCAGATTCACGGCCCGACGCTCCGCCTATCCTGCGATCCTTGAAGGGAATTTCGATTCAGCCGTAGAATAATCCTTTGCACGCACGCGGCGCCTCCGATCGCTCCCATTCGCGTGCGGAACGTTCACGACATTTCACGCTTCGCGACCACGCAGGCAGCGCCAGATCGAGGCGGGCACGCGCGCCTCCGATCGGTCCGTAATGAAAGCGAGGAAGCGGCACTCTATGAGCGCTCCGCCGTTAGACGAGGTTCGGGTCGGCATTATCGGGCCAAGCTGGTGGGTCGACTATTGGCACCTCGCCGCAATCAAGAACCACCCGGCAGCGGAAATCCACGCGGTGTGCGGCAGCGCGGACCGCGCGCCGGGCGACGTGACCGGCAAATACGGGGTCCAGGCCCGCTACTTTACGAACTACGAACAGATGCTCGACTCGGTGTCGTTGGACGGTGTCATCGTCTGCACTCCCAACGACACGCATTATCCGGCAACGATGGCCGCCCTGCGCCGCGGAGTACATGTGACTTGCGAGAAGCCTCTCGCCATGAATGCCGGCCAGGCCCAGGAGATGGCGGACGCTGCGCGCAAGCGCGGTCTGATCGGCATGACGAACTTCCCGTACCGGGACAATCCGGCGGTAAAGGAGATGCGCGCCCGCATCGCAGCGGGCCACGTCGGCCGTGTGCTGCACGTCTCGGGCCAGTATCACGGCGGATTCGGACTCAGGCGATCTCCGAACTGGCGCGCATTCAAGGACCGGAGCGGCGCAGGCATTCTCGGCGACCTGGGCTCGCACCTGATCGACCTGGCGCGCTTCGTGACCGGGGACGAATTCGGCTCCGTGTGCTCCCACCTGCTCACTGTGCTGCACGGCGAGAGCGGCATCGAGGCGCTGATTCGCACGGAGGACCCGCGCGCCGGCCGGCGGAACGACGATAGCTGCTCGTTTATTTCCGAGTTTCGTTCCGGAGCGCAGGGGGTCTTCCACACGAGCTGGGTTGCGTACCAGGGCGCGTATCGCCAGCACCAGGACGTGGAGGTGTACGGCTCCGAAGGCAGGATCCAGTTCATCGCCAACCACTCCGGCACGCTTGTCCGCGCAATGCGAAACGACGATGAGCAGCGGTGGGTGACGCTCGCGGTCGACGACATCACGCTGCCTGAGGACGGACGTGAAGAGGAGGATTGGTTCCGGCCCGGACGCCACACCGAGACGAATACGACCTACCGGTGGATAGAGGCGATACGAACGGGCATGAAGAGCGTCGAGCCGAGCCTGGACGATGGGTTTCGGACGCAGCAGGTGATCGACGCAGTGCTGCGGGCAAGCGCGGAGCGCCGATGGATCGACGTGTCGGCCTGACCTTGGGGATGGAGAGCCATGAGCGATCGATCGTCCCACCGGCACTCGCCACGCCGGCGATTTACCAGGGGCTGGCAGCAGTTCTCGCAACAGATGGAACGGCGCATCCGCAGACTACCGCCCGGAACCGGAACAGCGCTGATCTTCGCGGCGGTACTTGTAATGGGCCTGGTGGGCATGCGGCAGTGGCAGCAGGACGATGTGAAGGCGGCCATGGCGATGGCAGGACTCGGGGTTGCGGGCGTAGCGTGGTATTTCTGGTCCAGCCGCCGCATGATATTTCGCCGCCGCCACTCCCGCCGATCGCGCTCGTAGCGCGCCGCGGCCCCGCCGCAACTACAGCCTTAGATTGAGAGCAGCGTGACCGTTCGCACCCCATCCAGACTCCGATCCATCCTGCCGTCCGCGCTAGGGGCCGTAATTACCGTGACGGTACTCCTCGGGATTTGGCGCTCCACGCTACCACCGACCGCACAGTTCCTGACGGGGGCGAGCGGACCTGTCTCCGCGCCGGTATGGGAGGGCGGGGCCTGGTACTGGCTGGAGAGCGCAGGCGCCCCGGCCTCCAGGCTCGTGCGCTTTACCGCGGGGGTGAGCAAGCCGATTGCCTTGGCGCCCGGGCTTGCCGCGTTTGGCGTCGGCGAGGGCAAGATCGCCTGGGCGACTGCCAGTGGAAGCCAGTGGACGATCCAGCGCGCGGCGACGGACGGCGCCGCCCAGGCCACCATCTGGACGGGCGACCTGAAGCCGCAAAGCATCGCAATCTCCGAGCACCGTATCTTCTGGATTGTAAAAGGCCCCGGCCTCGCGCCGAACTGCGGCCCATTCGCGCCGCTTGGCTCCCGGATCCAGGTTATGGCCGCGCCCCTGGAAGGCGGTCCCGCCACGGTCGTGTCGGAGGTGACGGAGCCGCTCCCGCGCCAGATCCTGGGCGCGCATGGCGGCGTCGTCTATTTTACGGTGTCGCGGGCCGGACTGCAGACGGTTACCGTGATCTACAGATGCCCATCGTCCGGCGGTCCTGCCACCCGCGTCGCAGCGGAGACCGCCGATCAGGAGGCGCTGCTCACGCACGACGGAACCCTCTACTGGACGGGTGCGAGCCGCGAGGCGGCCCAGCCTGAACGGGCCACCTGCGTCCGGCGCCTCGCCGCCGACGGGCGCATCGAATCGCTTCAGGACTGGATGCCGTTCGCGGGCAGCCTGTACGAGAGCAACGGCAGAATCTACTACATCGGCGGCGGCACGGGTATTCCGGACGCGTGGATCATCGGCGGAGACGACCCGCTCCCGAAGCAGGCGCCGATGCCGGAGGGCTTCGCGGGACTGGCGGCTGGAGCCGGCGAGCTGCTGTGCGAGAGTACGTCGGCGCGCGACGTGAGGCTCTATCGGGTAGCGCTGCCATGAGCGGTAGTAGCCAGAGACAGGTACACCCCGCCGCGTCGGCCGCGCTGATCCTCATCACGCTGGTCGCCGTGCAGTGGACATGGTGGCGCTTCCTCATCTACAGGGCGCCGAGCCCGCCGGTCAGCGGCGGTCCAGGACCGGCGGCCGCGATCGCCTCGGATATCCACGTCCAGGGTCGCGCGGAGGTGTACGTCCAGACGATTGGCGGCGACGTGATGCCGGGCGATGCCGACGGTCCGTCGCATGCTTCGCGGTTCGACCGGCCGACAGGCATCGCGCTGGATAGCCGCGGCGACGCTTACATCGCGGACACGGGCAACAACCGGATCCGGATGATCTCCCCCGCGGCCGACACGACGACAGTTGCGGGCGCCGGCCCCGCTGGATATGCCGACGGTCCGGCAGCACAGGCGCAG
>DATGJU010000595.1:0-4983 GCA_035295045.1 Chthonomonadaceae bacterium | reverse complement strand
GGCGGCGCGCGTCGCCTCATAGAGGCGCAGAATCGATTCGAAATCGGAGCCGGTAAGGGAGTATTCGATGCGGGCGACACGGTGCGCCAACTGCAATCGCTTTGACTGGCTGGGGCGCGGGTCAAGAAGGCGGCGGAGGCGGCGGCGCAGGTTCGGTGTGCGGCTGATGTAGGGTTCGGCATGGTCATTGGCAGCGTAGAGCGCGAAAACGCCGGGCGCGGCAGGGATCTGATCCCAGGCGGGATAGGCGGGGTCGAAGGGCAGCGCGTGCGGAAACATTATTCTCCGGCGATGGTCATGCCGTCGATGCGCAGCGTGGGTGCGGCTGTGGCGCTGCGAAACACCAGATCGTTGCCGAGGGCAGTGATGTTGCGCAGCATGTCACGGAGATTGCCGGCGATGGTGATTTCCTGGACGGGGAAGGTGAATGCGCCGTTCTCGATCCAGAGACCCGCGGCGCCGCGCGAATAATCGCCGGTGACGAGATTGACGCCGTGACCGAGGAGGCGGGTCACGTAAAGGCCGCGTTCGATGCCGCGGATGATCTCCTCCGGCGATTGTGCGCCGGCCTCGAGGAAGAGATTGCCGGAAGTGAGATAGGGATTGCCGGCGAGGCCGCGGCCTGCATTGCCGGTGCTCTTCATGCCCAGCTTGCGTCCGGCGTAGGTGTTGAGGATGTAGTTGCGGAGAATGCCATGCTCGACGATCACGGTGCGGCGGCTGGGAAGGCCTTCGGCGTCGAAGGGCGAGGTGCCGAATCCTCCGGGGATGGTGCTGTCGTCGACAACGGTGACGGACTCCGCAGCGACCTGGCTGCCGAGTTTGCCGGCGAAGATCGAAGCTCCGCGGTAGATCGCGTCGCCGGCGGCGGCATCGAAGATGGCGCCGACCAGCCCGCGAGCCACTTCGGGAGCAAAGACGACGGGCGCCTGCTGGGTCGGAACGCGTCGAGCATCGAGCATGCGCAGGGTGCGGCGGGCGGCTTCCTGACCTACGGCTTCCGGCTGTTCGAGATCGCGAAAAGCGCGCGCCTGCGACCACCAGTAATCGCGCTGCATTTCGCCGTTCGCGCCCTGAGCAATGGGGCTGACGGCGATGGAGCAGTAGGAGGAGCGAAATTCGCCGGTAAATCCGCGGGAGTTGGCGAAGATGCGGCGGCCGGTTGCGGCGTCGAAGCCGGCGCCGTCGCTGTTCACCAGGCGCGTGTCGACGGACATGGCGGCCGCTTCAGCGCGGCGAGCCCAGGCTATGCGCTGTTCGGTAGGGAGCGAGTAGACGTCATCGTGGCAGAGGCGAAGATCGCCGGGGAGCGAGCCGAATTCCGAAGCGTCCGCGAGCCCTGCGAAGGGATCGATGGAGGTGACGCGGGCGAGCGCGACGGCTCCGCTGACAAGATGCTCGATACCGTCCGGGGAAAAATCGCTCGACGAGGTGCTGGCGACGCGGTAGCCGTTGTCGGCGGCTACGAGGACGCGCAGGCCCACCCCGCGCGAGCCGGACTCCTTCAGTGTCTCGACTTCGCCGAGACGAACGGTGGCAGAGAATTCGTCGCCTTCGCGGATGGTGACTTCAGCGTCCGAGGCTCCGGCGCGGACGGCGCGGGAGACAATGTCGACGGCGAACTGCTGCAGATCGATGGTGGGGGCTGTTGCCGCGGTCATCGCCCAGTTCCGCCGACCGTCATGCGGTCGAGTTTGACGGTGGGCATGCCGACGCCGACGGGGACGCTCTGGCCGTCTTTGCCGCAGGTGCCGATGCCTTCGTCGAGAGCGAGGTCGTTGCCGACCATCGAGACGTGTTTCAGGGCTTCGGGGCCGTTGCCGATGAGGGTGGCATCGCGGACGGGCGCGGTGATTTTGCCATTCTCGATGAGGTAGGCCTCAGA
Organism: Chthonomonadaceae bacterium; assembly: GCA_035295045.1. Lineage (GTDB taxonomy): Bacteria > Armatimonadota > Chthonomonadetes > Chthonomonadales > Chthonomonadaceae > DATGJU01. The sequence goes on along the minus strand of DATGJU010000595.1, from coordinate 3,098 downwards.
GGCGGAGAAAACGAATTTGCCGTTGGTGATGTCCACCTGACCGCCACCGAAATTGACGGCGTAGAGGCCGCGTTTGACGCTGCGGATGATGTCGTCGGGATCGTCGTCGCCGGGGAGCATGTAGGTGTTGGTCATCCGCGGCATGGGGATTTGCTGATAGCTTTCGCGGCGTCCGTTGCCGGTGGAGGGGATGCCCATGAGGCGGGCGGAGAGCTTGTCGCTCAGGTAGCCCTTCAGGATGCCGTTCTCGATGAGCACCGTTTCCTGGGTGGCGGAGCCTTCGTCGTCGACATTTAGCGAGCCGCGGCGCGACGGCATGCGGCCGTTGTCGACCACGGTGACTTTCGAACTGGCAACGGGGCGGCCAACGAGTCCGGCAAACGCGGAGGTCTTTTTGCGGTTGAAGTCCGCCTCGAGGCCGTGACCGACGGCCTCATGCAGGAGGACGCCGGGCCAGCCGGGGCCGAGAACGACTTCCATTTCGCCGGCGGGCGCGGGAATGGCGGAGAGCTGCAGAATGGCGGTGCGGGCGGCTTCTTCGGCGAAGTACTCGGGACTCTTCGGGCCGGAGAAGTAGCCGATCTCGACGCGGCCGCCTCCGCCAGAGCTTCCGCGCGCGATCTGCTGGCCGTCTTTAGCAATGACGAGGATGCTCATGCGGGCAAGCGGCTGGGTATCGGTGGCGAAGGTGCCGTCGGAGGCGGCGACGAGAACGCGTCGCAGTTCGTCGGCATAGCCGGCGCGCACCTGTGCGACGCGCGGATCATAGGCGCGGGCGGCGCGATCGGCACGCATGACGAGATCAAGCTTGGTGGCGAGGTGGGCGTCGAGTTCGGCGCCGGGAGCGGGATAAAGGTCGGGCGCGCTGGTCTCGGTAAATCCCTGGACCGGCTCTTTGGCAGGGCCGCTGGCAATGAGGGCGGCGGTGCGAGCGGCACGCAGGAGGCGCTCGGGGGAGAGGTCGTCGGTATAGGCATAGCCGGTGCGCTCGCCGCTGAGGACGCGGACACCGCAGCCGGCGCTGACTCCCTGGCTGGCCGATTTGACGATGGACTCATCGACGCCGATGGAGGTGGCGGCGACGGATTCGAAATAGAGGTCGGCGTAGTCGCCTCCAGCGGAGAGCGCTTCGCCGAGGCAGCGCTCGAGCAGCCGCTCGGTGACGCCAAACTTTTCAAAGAAGTAACGTTTGTGATCCACGCATTCACCTTTGGGAACTGAACTCTGCCGCGGATCGCGCCTCGCAGGGCTGACCGGATGGGGGAGGTCCTGTTCCTGATTGGATGTGGCTCTATCTATTACTCATGGATGTTCCTGTATCAATTGTTACGCGGTTTTCCTCATGGCGTCGACTGCGATTGTGCCAGGATCGAGCCATGAAGAAGTTCACCATTGCCTGCCTGCTGATGCTGGTTTCGGCGTCGGCCTTTGCCGCGCCGCGCCATCATCATCGCCGTCATCACCATCATCACGCGGTCGCTCATCGCCCTGCATAGCCGGAAGGGGCGCGCCGAGCGCGATCGCCCCCTCTGCTGCCTCTGAGTTCGATCCAGGCGCGTCCAGGTTGCCGCCATGCTGCTGCTGATGTAGCGTGCGGTATATGAGCACCACAACCGCCGCCCCACAGACCGAGAAGGATCCTCGGTATCCCATCGGAAAATTTCGCCGCAACGAGGCGGATCTCACCAACCACGAAGCCGCGATCGCCACACTGGCTGAGCTGCCGGAGAAGATGCGCTCGGCGGTTGACGGGCTGGGAGCATCGCAACTGGACACGCCGTATCGTGAAGGCGGATGGACGGTGCGGCAACTCGTCCACCATGTTGCGGACAGCCACGCGAACTCCTACGTCCGGATGCGGCTGGCGCTCACGGAAGACTGGCCAACGATCAAGCCTTACGATGAAAAGCTTTGGGCGGAACTGTCCGACGCGAAGAGTGCGCCGATTGAGTTGTCTTTGGAACTGCTGGACGGACTGCACGCGCGCTGGACGCTGCTTTTGAAGTCGCTGACCGAGGAGCAGTGGCAGCGCGGATACGTGCACCCGGTGAACGGACGGCAGAGCCTCGCGGAGGCAGTGGCGCTCTACGACTGGCACAGCCGCCACCACCTGGCGCACATCGTGGAATTACGAAAGCGTATGGGCTGGTAGGTTTTTGCTTGCCTGCGGTGCGCGCGGGCCGGAACCTTGAGGAGATGCCAGTCTCCTCCGCCGGTTCCGGAGCCGTGACGATACCTGCCGCGCTCGCGCGCAGCATTGACGAATTTCTCGGTGAGCATCCGGGCGCGGCCATCTTCGAGGATGGGCGGCTGCTGTTCGATCTGCGCCTGGCGCACTGTTCGGTGACGGCCGACCGGGGCCGCTGCCTGCTGCATCTGTGGTCGGATGAGCGGAACCTGGTCCGCACGGTTGTCAGCCTTCAGCCGCGGCGGGAAATGCTGCGACTGGAGACGCTGCGCTTCGGGCAGACGAAGCCGCAGATGCTGACGCTGGTTCCCGATCCGGATTTCCGGACAGCGCTGGCGAAGGATACGGCGCGCCGGCAGTTTTTGCGCAAGCTGGAAGAGGCGCTGCGGGCGGAGTTCCCGGAGTGGCAGGCGGAGGGGTTTCGCTCCGCCATGGATCTCGAACACAGCTTCGGTCCGGCGTATGCGCGCGGCGTGATGAGCCGCGGCCAGAGCGCGTGGGCAGTGCTGGGGGTCGGACCGGACGAGCCGCCGGCGGTGATCGAGGGCGCGCTGACGCTGGGGATCCTGTGGTTAGCCTATTGCCGGGAACACGGAGCGGGAAAACGGGTCTTTCAGGGACTTCGGCTCGTGGTGCCCGAGGGGTGCACGGCAGCGACGCGGGCGCGGATGGCCTGGCTGAATCCGGCGATTGCGCAATGGGAGCTGTTTGAACTGAGCGCGAAGACCGGCCGGGTGACCGCGCGTGCCGTGGCAAAGGACGGCAATCTGAATTTGCAGTTACTGCACGCGCTCGATACCGCGTCGATTCTGGAGCGGTCGGCTGCCACCATAGCGCAGCTGCGCGCAATGCTGCCTGCGGAACTCGACACGCAGACGGAGATTCGGGCGAAGTCGGCGACCGAGATTGC